>JAZQVQ010000114.1:0-3666 GCA_045631825.1 Eubacteriales bacterium
GTTAAGCCACTTACATTTTACTTGGAGGTTATTACTTTTTCTATATTCGGGCTTGCTTATAGCTCGCCCGTTTTATTGTAGCTCCGCTCGTTTTTGCCCCCGGTAGAACCGGGGGTTTATTTCCACGTCTAAAGACACCAAAAAGATATCCTCCGCATTCGAACGATACGGAGGATAATTATGTTTATAGTTTAATTTTTAAGACTGTGTATCGGAGCAGGAATTCTTCCTCCACGCTTGACAAACACAGCACTTGAATGAGTGTTTACAGGTATTACGGGACAATAACCAAGCAAACCGCCAAACTCAACATTATCGCCAACCTTTTTTCCGTAAGCCGGAATAAGTCTTGCCGCAGTTGTCTTGCTGTTTATCATACCGATAGCAGCTTCATCGGCGATAATTGCCGAAATGGTTTCTTCGGGTGTGTCACCGGGTATTGCAATCATATCAAGACCAACGGAACAAACACAAGTCATCGCCTCAAGCTTTTCAATAGAAAGTGCACCACAGGAAACCGCATCAATCATTCCCTGGTCCTCTGAAACGGGAATAAATGCACCAGAAAGTCCGCCAACGTGACTTGACGCCATAGATCCACCTTTTTTTACTGCGTCGTTAAGCATAGCTAGTGCAGCTGTTGTACCATGTGTGCCGCATTTTTCAAGTCCCATGGCTTCAAGAATATGTGCAACCGAGTCACCTATTGCCGGTGTAGGTGCAAGCGACAAGTCAACAATTCCAAAAGGTACACCAAGACGTTTTGACGCCTCGTGAGCAACAAGCTGTCCCATTCTTGTAACCTTGAACGCAGTTTTTTTAATTATATCTGCAAGCTCTGACAAAGAACAATTACCTGCATTTTCAACTGCATTTCTTACAACACCGGGACCTGATACACCAACATTGATTTCACATTCAGGCTCGCCAACACCATGAAATGCACCTGCCATAAACGGATTGTCTTCGGGAACATTTGCAAACACAACAAATTTTGCACATCCTATAGAGTAGTTATCTCTTGTTAAATAAGCCAGCTCTTTGATTATGTGCCCGCATTTGTTTATTGCATCCATATCAATTCCAGCTCTTGTAGAACCAACATTTACGCTTGAGCATACTCTTTCTGTATATGCTATAGCCTCAGGAACTGCATCAAAAAACGCAAGCTCCTTATTTGTCATACCCTTCTGAACAAGTGCAGAAAAACCACCGATAAAGTTTACACCAAGGTGTTTTGCCGCCTTGTCAAGCGTTTTGGCTGCAAGTATGTAATCCTCTTTTGTCTTAAGTCCACCAACTAAAGATATGGGCGTTACGGAAATACGTTTATTGATAATCGGTATACCATATTCCTTTTCGATATCCTCACCCACGGAAACGAGATTTTTGGCATATGAAGTAATTTTATTAAAAATGTTTTCGCATGTTTTTTCTGCATCCGAATCAGCACAGTCAAGAAGCGAAATTCCCATAGTTATTGTTCTGACATCAAGATGATCGTGCCGAATCATATTTATAGTTTCAAGAATGTCATTTGTGTTTATCATTATTTATTCCCTTTCACCAAGCACTGTTAAATTCTATGCATTGAGTTGAAAATATCCTCATGCATAGCACTGATAATGAGATTATTTTCTTTTCCAAGCTGCTCAAGCGAAGCGGAAAGCTCAATAAACTTCTTGTCCTTTGAATCCATTTCAATAAGCATAATCATAGCAAAATATTCTCCAATAACGCTTTGTGAAATATCAATAATGTTTGCATCGTACTCGGATACTTTAGTACTTACCTTTGATATAATACCTTTCGCATCCTTTGCAGTTACAGTTATTACAGCCTTCATTTGTTAAGTCCTTTCAAATCATATATAATTAATTATATATATTATACAACAAATTCTCCGCCTTTTCAATACTAAAACTGATAAATTTGTAACAAATATACTTATATTTGTTGAATTATAGTTAAAAAGATGCTTATATAATAAAAAAAGAAATGAGGTGAATTTATGGCTATTAAATATGATTCTGAGCATGGAAGTGTCGGGTATGCTGAAAACATTGTTTCTGTCAAGGCAGACTGGAAAATGAAACTTGCAAGAGTTATAATATTTTCTATTTGTGTAATATTATTGCTGGCAGTACTTATGCTCACATCAAAAATCCCACAGGTATTTGCAGTCTGGTCTGTTATTATTATTGCCTTGGGTTGTATTTCCTACAACTATACAAGACGTGAATTTGAATACACAATAGCTTCAGGAGTTCTTATGCTTGACTGTATTTACGGAAAGAAAATCAGAAAAAAAGTATTGGAAATTCCCTTGAGTTCCGCCGTTGAAATTTCAAAAGTGGCATTTCCGTGTAACGAAATTCTTTCAAAAGTTGATGCAAACAACGTTTTGTATGCTTGCAACAAAAATGACAATTATATCCATTACATGTTGTACAACACAAAGGGTGACAAACAAGCCTTGCTTTTCTTCTCGGCTCCGGATAATGTTATCAACTCTTTGAAATTCTACAATCGTGCCGCAATAAAATAAACTGACAAAAACGATCTACAGTAAAAGCCTTATGGTAAATTCCATAAGGCTTTTTTTATGAAAATTTAAGCTCTTTTTCTGAAAATACCTGAAATTAAAGCTAATATCGGGAAAATTTCAAGTCTTCCGGCTATCATATCGACAATCAAAATCAATTTAGAAAGAATACTATACTGCGAGAAATTAGACATTGGACCAACATCTGCAAATCCTGGTCCTATATTATTAAAACAAGCTATTACCGCAGTAAAATTCGTTTCAAACGAAAAACCATCTATCGAAATAATCAGAAAACTCGTAATTAATATAATTACATATGCACACAAATAAGCGTTTGTATTTGTAATTATCCTTTCATCAAGAACAGAACCACTAACCCTTACAACACTCACTCTATTTGGATGTAACACCTGTGAAAGATTACGTTTCATGGCTTTAAAAATAACAAGAAGTCTTATACATTTAAAACCGCCCCCCGTACTTCCTGCACATGCTCCTATAAACATCAAAAACAGCAAAATTGCTTTTGAAAGACTTGGCCACAAATTAAAATCATAGGTTGAAAATCCGGTTGTTGTGATTAATGTAGAAACCTGAAATGATGCGTGACGCAAAGCTTCTGCCAAAGAACCATACAGAGGTCGTATATCAAGTGTTATTATCAATACACTTACAAGTATAATTGAAAAATAAAACTTCAGCTCCTCGTCCTTGAAGACAGATTTAAATTGTTTGAGTATCATAAGATAAAAACAAGTAAAATTAACTCCAAAAAGAATCATAAAAACTGTTGTTACGTTTTGAATATATGGACTATATGAAGCAAATCCATCGTTTTTAATTGCAAAACCACCAGTTCCTGCTGTTCCAAATGCTGTACAAAAAGCATCTAATAACGGAATTTTACCAAAAAGCAGAAACAAAATATCAAGCAGTGTCAACAATATATATATTAAATACAAAATAGCAGCGGTACGTCTCATTTTAGGTACAAGCTTGCTTACAGCAGGTCCCGGGCTTTCAGCCCGAAGCAAGTGAACGGTATATCCGTTATTTTTATCACCGACAGGAACAAGTGCCAGCAGGAAAACCAGAACTCCCATTCCGCCTATCCAATG
>JAZQVQ010000115.1:0-2682 GCA_045631825.1 Eubacteriales bacterium
AGCATCGCCATAACCTGGGTCTTCGTCGATAATCTTACTGTTTTTCCAACCGAGTTTACCTTTTGGATCAAAACTTACGGCATAGAATCCCGATAAATTATCAGGAATAAAATCATCTTTGTTCTCGATAGGCTGGTACTTCGTTAAATCAGGATACCAACCGCCTGTGAAACTGCTTTCCATAGTTACACGACCACAAATAAAGCCGTCAGCTTTATAGTTGCGGTTGATTTCATAGTATATTTCTGTTGCCTTTTCACATTCCGGTCGGGACAAAAATTCTCCCGTAACTTTCCCGTCTATTGATGTCACCATGTGACAGATTATGTGCGGTCTGTTCATAACATCATAACCTTTCTGATTTTATTTTAATCTGTAATGCCCTTAATAACCTTTCTTTCCCTTAAATATTACCACTTTTTAAGGGAAAAGTCAAAGAATCAAGCAAATTTACCCTTATTTATTGTTTGTTTTCAAGGTAAAGTTATTTTCGCCTTAAAAGAGAAAGCCAATGCAAAATCGCATTGGCTGAAATTATTTAAGCTCTAATATTTTCTCTTTAATTCTATTGGCGGTCTTGATAAATTCCTCATCGCTTTTACCCGTGGGATCATCAAGTCCGAAGTCTATACGCTCTTTGCAAGGGATATTCGGGCAACTGACATTGCACCCCATGGTGATAACAATATCAGGTGTAGGAACATCCGAAATCAGTTTTGAATACTGACTCGACATATCAATGTCGAAATACTCTTTCATAATCCGCACCGCATCTTGATTTATCTGTGGTTTTGTTTCTGTCCCTGCTGAATAGCAGTCGTACTTTTCTGAAAGATACGCTTTTCCAAAAGCTTCTGCCATCTGACTTCGACAAGAATTATGAACACATATAAATGCTATTTTCTTTTTCATAGATACTTTTCCACCTCTGATGGCTTTAAGAGCTTGCCTTGCGAAACAACCTTTTCATTCACCACTAAAACAGGCATACTCATAGCTCCGTATTGCATCACTTTTTCCATATCTGTGATGTATTCGACTTCGATGTCAAGACCTTTATTTTGCACTGCCTTTTTTGTGTTTTCATATTGCTTGTGGCAAGTTTGACATCCTGCACCCAGCACCTTTACAGAATTGATTACTGCCGAACAACCGCAATCACATTTTCTCTTTCTACCAAATCCAAACATAACAGACCTCCTAAATAATAATATTTTGTATCGCATTAAAGAAATATCCGACAAGGATAATTCCAACTGTACATATCGCAATAAATATTCCAAGCAGTTTCGGTTTGACTGCTTTACGGAGCATAATTATTGACGGAAGTGACAGAGTGGTTACGCCCATCATAAATGATAAAACCACACCAAGCTGTGCACCTTTTGCAAGCAGAGCTTCAGCAATCGGGATTGTACCGAAGATGTCGGCGTACATTGGCACACCTGCAACAGTAGCTATAACAACTCCCAATGGATTACCACTGCCAAGAACTTTTACAATAATATCCTCAGGTATCCAATTATGAATTATCGCACCTATGCCGACACCTACAAGGACATAAGGAAACACTTTCTTTGCAGTTCCCAACACCTGTTCCCAAGCATACTTTATACGATCCTTGAAATACAATTCATCTTGCGGAACATCAAACGATTTGCCTTGTCTTATATATTCTTCGACTTGATTTTCAAGATGTAATTTTTCAATCAGCGTACCTCCTATGATAGCGATAATAAGACCGACTACAACATATGTAACTGCAACTTTCCACCCGAAAATACTCATAAGCAAAACAAGCGAGCCCAAATCAACCATAGGCGAAGAAATAAGGAACGAAAATGTTACTCCAAGCGGAAGTCCTGCACTTGTAAAACCAATAAACAAAGGAATTGATGAGCAAGAGCAAAACGGGGTTACAGTTCCTAAAAGTGCCGCAACCGTATTTGCACCAATGCCGTGAAATCTGCCAAGTATGCGTTTGCTTCTTTCTGGGGGAAAATAACTTTGAATGTATGAGATAATCAGAATTAAGACACCTAAAAGCACCATAATCTTAATTGTATCATATAAAAAGAACTGAACACTACCACCAATTCTGCCACCCACATCAAGACCGAATGCTGACAGAATATTTCCTATCAGCTCATTTAACCATTTCATACCCAAGACTTGATTTTGAAAAAAGTCCCATGCTGCTTTTATTACTTCCATAGAAAAACCTCCTCAAATAGAAAAACATCTATGTGTAGTTGTTTTTGTAAGCCGTGGCTTATTCGCATCACGGCTTTTGTATTACTTTATTTTTGTTAACTCTTGCAACATTTCCGATGCAATCTTTGCACCTTCTTCTGATATGGAGTAATGTGTCCATTTACCTTCTTTTCTGCCGACTACAACGCCTGAATCACAGAGAATTTTCATATGGTGTGAAAGCGTGGGCTGTGTTACTTCAAGTGTATCAAGTAATTTGCAGGCACACTTTTCGCCTGTACTCAGCATTTTAAGAATTTTAATTCTGTTTTCATCACAAAATGCCTTAAATATTTCAGCAATTTTTGTATCATTCATTTCCAAGTAAATCACCTCACATAGATAATCATCTATATATATTATATGCGACACATAGAAAAATGTCAATATGTTTTATTGAAATATTTTATCTAACATTTTTCTAGCACT
>JAZQVQ010000116.1:0-3933 GCA_045631825.1 Eubacteriales bacterium
CCGCCTATCCAATGGGTAAAGCTTCTCCAATACAAAATTGCATCCGGCAAAGCTTCTACCAAGCTCACAACGGAAGAGCCTGTTGTAGTAAAACCGGAAACTATCTCAAACAACGCATCTATATATTTTGGAAAATGTCCTGAGAAGTAAAGCGGCAATGCACCAAAAATACTTATTACAATCCAAGCCACTGCAACGCAGACAAAACCATCTTTTGTCAAAAATGTTCTGTTGGGATTTCTTGAAAAAAGTGACAGTACCAGAGAAACAACAAATATAATTGCTATTGAAATAATAAACGCATTTGCAGTACCCAAATCTTTTTGCACAACGGCGATTATCAATGATGGTACCATAAACATAGCCTCTATCAACAAAATTAAACTGTTAAACCGGCTCATCATTTTATAATTCATATCTATACCCTATTCGAAAATATCGTTAAATTGTCTTATAATAACACCACTTCCGGCAACAACAATGACTGTATCACCTTTTTTATACGACGACTCACCATTCGGAATCTGAGTAGACGTACCATTTGTTATGCAGACAATAAGGACATTTTTTCTTATTTTCAGATTTTTAAATGGTATTGAGCAGTTTTGTACGCTTTCGTCAATTATAAACTCTATTGCCTCGACCTGTCCATCGGCAATGAGATGAATAGCATTTGCCGCACCCTGCTTATTCTGTATTGCCCTGACATACCTTACAATGTTATAACAGGACAGTTCTTTAGGTGAAACAACGCTACCGAGCATAAGCGAGCTTAGCATCTTTGGGTTTTCTATTCTGCCAATTTTTGTTATAATCTGCGGTACATTTAATGTACTTGCAAAAAGCGAGGTGAACATATTAAGCTCGTCCACACCAGTAAGAGACACAAATACATCACAATTACTTATTCCCTCTTCCTCCAGTAATTGCTGATTTGTTGCATCTCCGTGTATAATTTCAACCCATGGCAAAAGTGTTGCAAGCTGCAAGCATCTGTCGTGATTTTGCTCTATAATCTTAACCGAAATTCCACTGTTTTTGAGACTTTCGGCAAGATAATAACTATCCGTTCCTCCGCCTGCCACAATAACAGTCTTTGCCTTATGAGTTATAATATTAAGATTTTTAAGTAATGTTGACAGCTCATTTGAAGCAGCCGTTACAAAGATTTTGTCGTTTGCTTTTAAAACAAAATCGCCGGCAGGAATGATTGCTCTGCCATCTCTGAGTACTGCACACACAAGAACCTTACAGTTAATTATAGAGTGTAGTTCACTGAGTTTCCGTTGACAAAGCAAGCTGCTTTCGTCTATCATTACTTCTACAATTTCAACTCTGCCCTTTGCGAATGAATCACGCTTCAAAAAACCAGGGTATCTTATGAGATGACTTATTTCTCTTGCATACTGTCTTTCAGGATTTATAATAAGTGACAATCCAAAAATATCACGCATAAGATATGCCTGTTCTGTATACTCCGGATTCCTTATTCGTGCAATGGTATGGATATCTGCATTTAACTTATGTGCGGTCAAACAACTTAAAAGATTTATTTCATCCGATGTAGTCACAGCAATTAGAACATTTGCATTTACAACATCAGCTTGTTTAAGTGTTTCCATTGTTGCACCGTTACCTGCAATAGTCATAATATCATACTTCTGAAGGCTGGACTCAAGCACCTTGGCGTCCATATCTACAAGAATTATATCGCAACCCTCCGCAGATAATTGTCTTGCAAGAGTTGAACCTATTTTGCCGTCGCCTACTATAATTATCTTCAAAAAAATCACCTCAAACTGTTAGACTTAAGAGAAAATCCAAACAATATCTCAAAATTTGTTTTTCTGTTGTTTACCATTATTCTTCCTTCTTACTGAAAAACCAAAATTCCCGATTTTCCGACCGAGTTCAAAATACTCTCCGTGTGCATACGCTGCAAGTTTTGCTGCGGAAAGGTTAAGTTTTCCGTTTTTATCCAGATATTGCTCGTCCACTGTGATTGCAATAATATCCGCAATAAACATATCATGTGAACCCAGACTTACAACATCCGTCACCTTACATTCAAGTGAAAGAGGACTTTGTGTAAGTGTCGGACACGACACAACAGAAGATTCTATTCTTTCTAAATTACACTTTTTAAACTTATCAACTTTTCTTCCTGTATATGTTCCGCAAAAGTCTGCACTTTTAACCATAGACGATGTTGTAAGGTTTATGACAAATTCTCCGCTTTGCTTAATTAACTCATAAGAAAATCGTTCAGGCCTTACGGATATGTAAGTTTTCGGCGGACGTGTATTCAGAACTCCCGTCCAGGCGACAGTAAAAACATTGTCCTTGCCATCACAATTACACGTAACCATAGTTGGCGGAACAGGTGCAATAATAGCACTGCCTTTCCATTTTATTCTTCCCATAATGCTCTCCTACAAATATATATTCTGCCGGCTTTTAAACTCATGACCATTAAGATACTCAAGCTCATCTGCATCAGTTTTAAATTTAAAAATCAATTTGTAGGAGCAGAGCTGCTGATGAGTAAAACCTGTTTTTGTCTTGTGATTCTTTCCGTATTTTCCGTCACCGACAATGGGACAACCTATGTAAGCAAGATGTGCTCTTATCTGATGAGTTCTTCCTGTTACAAGGTCAACCTCAAGCAAGCTCTTTTCCCCATCAGTCTCTATCAACTCATACTTAGTAATCACCGTTTTTATATCTGAGTCATTCTTTACACCCAAAGCGTTTTTTGCTTGATTTCGGGATGAAAAAATAAAAACTCGGTTCTGGTTGTTATCCTTGTACAAAAAGTCACTTAAAGTGTCACTTTTATTTTTTGGAACTCCATAAACAACAGTTCTGTACAATTTCTGCATCTCTCTGTTTTTTATTTTTTCATTCATAATACGCAGTGCATTTGCGTTTTTTGCGGCAATTACAAGACCGCAAGTATTTCTGTCAAGCCGGTTACACAACGCCGGTGCAAAGCTGTTTTCATTTTCAGGTTTATACTCTCCGGTTTTATGCAAATAACCCACAAGCCTGTCTGCAAGGCAAATCTCATTTTCGTTTTTATTTTCAGTATCAAACGAACCCGAATGGACTAATTCCCCTGCCTTTTTGTCAAGAATCATTATATTATCATCTTCGTATATAATTTCATCCTGGCTAAGAGTACACTTTTTGTTTTCAAACAACCTTTTTTCTTGTTTTGTACCACTGTTGTCAGCAAAAAAATCCTCATTTATAAAAAGCTTTATTTCATCTCCAGTGCTCAATACATCATCAAGTTGTGCCTTCTTGCCGTTTATTTTTATACATTTTTTTCTGAAATATTTATACAGTAGTGATTGAGGTATATTATTTAAGGTCTTGGTCAAAAACTTATCTATTCTTTGACCTGCATCATTCTTTCCGGCAATTAAAACCTTTATAACTATCCCTCCAATCATAATTTATTGAAGGTATTATACCATTTTTAACATATAATGTCAATTATCCGTCTGTTCTTTTTTATCAATAGTAATAGCAATGTTATATGTATTGTTTTGCTGATTCTTTTTACTTTTAATATTATATCCGCAATTTTTCATAAGATTTACAGCCCTGTCTAATGTGTTAAAAAACATTCCAATGTCCTTTATTGCATATTTCACCATACCTGTATGTCCTGTAATGTCTGAATTCTGACTGCTTTGAACAGGACCTTTCTGTATTGCTTCACTATCATTTTCGATTACAAATTTTTGAATTATATTTATTCTATCCCTTTTTTGAAGTTGTGCAAATTTTATGGCAAGACTAACCGAAAAATTGTTGTTCAATACAAAATTTCGTTCAATCTTGTTTAAATTCAGGAGCAACAATTTCTTTTCTATTATTTCCTTATCAACACAAAGTGATTGCGAAGCCTGTAACACACTATTA
>JAZQVQ010000117.1:0-4857 GCA_045631825.1 Eubacteriales bacterium
GAGGTAATTATGGCAATTACAGTAAAGTATTTGGAAGATTTAGGCGTGGAAAAGGAAGTCGCTGAAAAAATCTTCGCAGAAAGAAGCAAGGAAATTGAAGCCGATAAGGCAAAGAGAGAAAAACTTGAAACAGAGTTGAAAGAAAGTAAAGAAAGCCTTGACAATCTTTCAAAAGAGTTTGAAGATTTGAAAGCAAACAATGCAAGTGCCGAAGAATACAAGACAAAGTATGAAGCGGTTATTGCAGAGAATGAAGCGAAAGCAAAACAGGCAGAGGCTGACAGAGTTTTGGCAGAAAAAACCGAAAACATCAATAAGAGATTTGAGGCGGTTGTTGGCGAAAAGACATTTAGCCACAATGCAATCAAGGTTGATTATCTCAAAAAGTTCGGTGAAGCCATTGAACTTGAAGATAATAAGTCTTTGTCTGATGAGCAGATTTTCCACAATCTCATAAAAGATGATGCCACCGCATTTACAGGCGTTACAGCCGTTAAGTTGCAGGGTGGTACACCGTTAGGCAATGGCACAAAGTACACATCTAAAGCCGATATTATGGCTATCAAAGACCGTACAGAGAGAAGAAACGCCATTGCACAGAATTTAGATTTATTTGAAAAAGGAGAATAAAGCAAATGGCTGAAAATAACTTAATCAAAAAAGCAGACCTTGCAAGAGCAAGAGAAGTTGAATTTGTTTCTATGTTTGGCGAGAATGTTCGCAAACTTATGGAAGCGTTAGGCGTTACAAGAAAAGTTGCAAAACAGGCAGGTACAGTTCTTAAAATGTACAAAGCAACAGGCACATTACAGGATGGTTCAGTTCCTGAAGGCGATGACATTCCGCTTTCAAAGTATGCTACAACCTCTGTAAATGTTGGCGAAATCGAACTTAAAAAGTGGAGAAAAGCAACATCAGCAGAAGCAATCATTGAAAGAGGTTACGACCAAGCAGTTGAAATGACAACCGACAGAATGCTTAAGGATGTGCAGAAAGGCATTAGAACAGACCTTTTTGGCTTCCTTGCAACAGGCGAAGGTTCTGCAACAGGTGCAGATTTTCAGGGTGCATTGGCACAGGCTTGGGGACAGTTGCAGGTGCTTTTTGAAGATGATGCACTTGACACAGTTTACTTTGTAAACCCCCTCGACATTGCTGATTATCTTGCAGAAGCATCAATCACAACACAGACCGCTTTCGGTATGACTTATGTTGAAGATTTCCTTGGTCTTGGTACAGTTATTATGAACGCATCAGTTCCCAAGGGCAAGATTTATGCAACCGCAAAAGAAAATATCGTTCTTTACTACATCCCTGTAAATGGTGCTGACCTTGGCGAAGCATTTGACTTTACAAGCGATGAAACAGGATATATCGGTATTCACGAAACACCTGATTATACAAATATGACTGCAAGTGATACAGTTGTAAATGGTATGACATTCCTTGCAGATAGAATTGACGGTGTTGTTGTTGCTACAATCGGGGCAGGTGCTTAATAATGGCTTATCGTGTAATTAAGCATTTTGTTGATTTGCAGGACAACAATTACAAATACGATGTTGGCGATACATACCCTCGCAAGGGGTTAAATGTATTGCAGAGCCGTATCAATGAACTTGCAGGTAGCAAAAACAAGCAGAAAACACCCTTGATTGAGGAAATTCCCGAAGTAGTGGAAGAACCCAAAAAGGAAAAGAAATCAAAATCGGTTGAAAAGATTGACGAGGAATAAATGAAAGGCGGTTATAATCAATGACATATCTAACCTATGAAGAATATTCAAATATGGGTGGCGTGTTGGATTTGACCGCCTTTAACCGTAATATTGACCGTGCGTGTGGTATAATTGACAATGCAACACACAATCGCATTGAGTGTATGGCAGAAGTTCCACATAAGGCAAAGGCACTTTGTAGAGATTTGGTGGAATATCTTGCAAGGTATTCAACAAGCGATATGATTGTTTCTTCTCGAAGTCAATCGGCAGGCGGTGTTAGTGAAAGCGAAAGTTATGTAACAAAAACAGATGTTGAGTTACAGGATGACATTGACAATATGATTGCTGATTATCTTTTGAATGTTACAGACGATAACGGTACGCCACTCTTATACAGGGGGTGTAGCCGTTGAAAGTCGGTTTTAATGTCAAGTTCGGGTATAATGAGATAGAAATACCTATCACAGAAAAAACCGTTCCAAAGTTTCAAAAAAACGGCAAAACGGACTTATTCAGTAGCAAGGTAACAATCTATAATGACATTCCGAGCGATGGAGTAAATGCAAGGCGATTTGACCGATTTGTGATTGACCTTTGTAACATTCAAAAAGGCATATTGCAGAATGCTGATGGCACGATTGAAAAAGTTGTAAATGCAATTACGATAACAACAAAGGACACGGAACATTATAAGCCGTCTTTGGAATATAGGCATTTGCCTGTTGATGAAAAAGAAAAGTATTATACAGTTCAAGTTAATGATGTTGTTATATTTGGCGAGGTTGACGATGTTGCAACAACTCGCAGAGAACTTGACACGTTGTTAGAAGAAAAGTACAAAAACAACGGTTTTCTTGTTACTGCGGTCAATGAATACATACACGGTATGGCGGTTGATAATGTACAAATAATTCACGCATAGAAAGGGGAATAATTATGTTATTTGAAAATGTAATGGCTATTCTTAACAAATGCAGAGATGAAGAATTGAACGATGTTCGTGTTGCGGAGGATATGCTTGTAGCAGAAAACGAAGCGAACAGAGACGAGATAAGAAAAGCAGGTGCTTTCTTGGATGATTGCTATGAAGAAATAACCAAGTGCAGACGAATGGGTAAGGAAGAAAAAATCAAAGAAATTTGCGAACTTGCTGACGATAAGGATGCACTTGACGCTCTGCTTAAAGAGATTGAGGATATTGAAGAATAATGGCTGACAAATACGCAGTATTATTTAACTATTTCCGTCAATGCCCTTATCTAAAAAATCTTATGAGCATTGCGAGTGAGAGCAACAAAGGAAACACGGTTATTCTTCCGCAAGGTGCAAGTCCTGCCGTGCAATATCAAGAAAAGTTTGATGTAAACGGGTATTATAATTGCACAATAGAGCCTTATCCGTCCGTGTATGAGGATTTTCAAATTAACTGCTATGAATGGTACGATGTCAACGACACAAACCCACCGCAGTTTAACGAAAATGTGTTGACTTATCAAGAGGTTGTCGGTGTTTGCGATTGGGTAAAAGAGCAGAACAAGGCAAACAATTTCCCCGATATTGGCGAGTTGATTGTTTCTATTGAGTGCAACCCCTTTGTACCGCAAATCCGATATGTTGACCCCGACACAAACACGGTGGGATATTTCATCACAGTTCGTTTACGATATGTAAACTGCACACCGAGAAAGACGGTGGAATATGAATTTACGGATTGATTTGAATGAGCCACGCATAAGGGAAAAGGTAACAAGTGATAGATTTGGCGAATTTGTCAGCCTATCTTGGAAGAATTACATCGACCCTTATACCCCAAGGGACACGGGGTTGATGCAAGAAACCGCTAAAATATATCCTTGGAAAATTCACTACATACAAACAAAATATCCCGAAAAGGTATATTATGGTTACGATATGAATTTCCAAAAGAAAAACCCGTATTCTACTTATGAGTGGGATATAAAAGCAGAACAAGCAGGACAAAAAGACAAACTATACCGCACACTTAACAATGCGTTACAAAGCGGTAGATTTTAATTTTATGTAAAGGAGAATTGATATGGCTGAATTTAACAGTTATGCAAATCCAAAGGTAGAAACCAAAAGATTCAAGATATATGCAGATGTCGGCACAAGTGATACACCCGAATGGGAATTACAGGGCAGAGGCGTTGAAAGTTGGTCTGTAGAGCAGAATGAAGATGTAACCAAAACACCCGACGTTCTTGGCTTTATTGATATGGAGAGAGGAACTGCACAGCCCACACAGAGTGGTGTTGCTATCCGTCTGCGTAAAGGAAGCAAACTTGGAGAAATGCTTTTTGATGCTTGGTTTAAGAATGACAAGTCTAAACTTGATGCAATCAAAATTCTTCAAAAATTCGAGTTTGTTGATGGCGATAGCGAGGACACTTGTCTTGCGAGACTTGAAGAAGATGTTATGATTAGCATTAACACATTCAACGGCGAGGCTGGCGGTTATCTCGGCTTCGAGTGTGACATTCACTACGCAAACAAAACTACAACAGGCACAATGCCAAAGGTTGACGGTGAAACAATCACATTCACACCTGATAGTGCCGCATAAATAAAACACACATACCGCCTTGCCCTATTAGGTAGGGCGGTATATTTAATTTAAGGAGGTAAATTTGATATGGCTATGAAATTAAGTACAGGTAAAATTGCGTTTCCAATCGAGTTTGATAACGGCGATAAGGATTGCATTTATTTTAACCCGAATGACCCCAATTTGGCAATCAGATTGTCGGAATTCCAAGACAAGGTTTCTAAAAAAGTTGATGAAATTGAAGACATAAATCTAAAACCCGAAGGCATACCCGAAGACACCTTGTTTTTTGACCGTTTTTGTAAATTTCAATCGGTGCTGTTAGAGGAACTTGATGTGGCTTTTGGTGGCAATGTTTCTGCCGTTGTATTCAAACATTGCTCTCCGTTTGCGATTGTTGGTGGAAAATATTTCATTGAACAGTTTATTGAGGCAATAAAGCCTGAAATAAATAAACATATTAAAAAGGCAACTGCAGATGTTGAAAAGAAAATGCAGAAGCATATTGCTAAATATTCAAAATGATGTGGGATTTACCGATAGCTGTCGAAATAGACGGCACAGAATACGC
>JAZQVQ010000118.1:0-7833 GCA_045631825.1 Eubacteriales bacterium
AAAGAACGAGTTTGAGATTGTCAAAAACTACGTAGGAGCAAAGAATTCTTCATCATTGGATATGATAGCAGGGCAGAATGGTGAATTTGAAAAGGTAGTAGATATAGTCAGAACAATACCGAGACTGTTTGGATCTAAAAAAGTTCTTTTAGATGCAAGAAAAATATGTAATGGAATTGAAGAAGCGGAAAAGTCGCTTGACTACGTAGAAAAATTGTATGATATACTCGACCGGAACGGACTTTCGGAAAATATTTCAATAGACCTTTCTATTGTAAATGATATGGAGTATTATACAGGGGTTGTCTTTAAAGGGTACCTTGATTATACGGGGGAACCAGTGCTTGGAGGGGGACGTTATGACGGACTTCTTTCAAACTTCGATTGTAACGAGGCAGCAACAGGTTTCGGACTTAATCTCAGTGTTGTGACTGACAAGCTTTCAAGAGTATTTAAAAATAATGAGGCAGGAAAAAAACGTGTTCTTGTGCATTATGACAATACCGACCTTTTGTCAAAAGCACTTAACTATATGGAAAACTGTAACACGAGAATTTGTGAATTGTCCTGCTTTGAAACGCTTGATATGGCAATAGAGTATGCAAAGGCAGAAAAAATAGAAAAAGTTGTCCTTGTGACAAAATCGTTCATCAAGGAGGTTTATGGCGTATGATAAGAATTGCTCTTACAAAGGGAAGAATTGAACAAAAGGCAATAGAGCTTTTTAAGGCGGCAGGATATGACTGTACCTCTCTTGAGAATAAAGGCAGAAAACTTTTTTTTGATATCGGTAAAGAGGTCGAGATAGTCCTTGCAAAAGCAAATGATGTTGTAACTTACGTGGAACATGGCGTTTGTGATATGGGAATCGTAGGAAAAGACACGCTTATGGAAATGGGACGAAGCGTGTATGAGGTTGCAGACTTGGGTTTTGGCAAATGCAGATTTGCACTTGCGTGCAAAAAAGGCAGTGACTTTTTTGGGGGATATTCCCATAAAATCATAGCTTCAAAGTACCCGAATGTGACAAAGGAATACTTCAGGACACTCGGTCTTGATGTTGAAGTCGTAAAAATCGAAGGCTCGGTTGAACTTGCACCACTACTTAATTTGTCAGACGGAATAGTTGATATTGTTGAAACAGGTTCGACACTTAAGGAAAATGGGCTTGAAATTGTCAGAGACGTAGCACCTATAAGTGCAAGACTTATAGTAAATACTGCGAGTATAAAGCTCAAAAAGAACGAATGTGACAGGATTATTTCAGAAATCACTTGTAAGTGATTAAAGGAAAAGGTGAAAAAGATGTTTAATGTATATAAATACGGTGAAAAAAATTGCGATGATTTTTTGGGTAAGCTAAAGAAACGTGCAGAGAATCCGTCGCCTGAAATCATAAAGACAGTTACCGAAATTCTTGATGATGTGAAACAAAATGGGGATAAGGCACTTCTTGCGTATACCGAGAAGTTCGATAAGGTAAAGCTTACAAGCGAAAACCTCGAATTGTCAAGAGAAGAGCTTGAAAAGGCAGCACAAGGACTTGATGAAAAGCTGTATGCATCAATGGTGAAAGCAGCACAGAATATAAGGCGTTATCACGAGAGACAGTTAAGACAATCCCTTTTTGATACAGAAAACAGCGATAAATGTGTCGGAATGAGAATACGTCCCATGAAAAGAGCAGGAATCTATGTTCCGGGCGGAAGTGCAGCATATCCGTCAAGCGTGCTTATGAACTGTATTCCCGCAAAGGTGGCAGGCGTTGAGGAAATAATAATGACAACACCACTTCGTGATGGTAAAATACCGGCGGCGGTTGCGGCAGCAGCACTTATTTCAGGGGTAGATAGAGTGTTCCTTTGCGGAGGGGCACAGGCTATAGCGGCACTTGCTTACGGAACACAGACAATACCGCAGGTTGATGTAATTGCAGGACCGGGAAATATATATGTTGCAACGGCAAAAAGACTTGTTTACGGAACTGTTGATATAGATATGATAGCAGGTCCGAGTGAGGTTCTGGTGCTCGCCGATAGTAAAGCCAATCCTAAATACATAGCTGCAGACTTGCTTTCCCAGGCAGAACACGACGCACTTGCATCAAGCGTGCTTGTTACGGATAGCGAAGGCCTTGCAGAAGAAACTGCAAAAGAGCTTGAAAAACAGCTCGCCAAACTTGACAGAACGGAAATAGCATCGAAATCCATCAAAACCTATGGTGCGGCGATTGTGTGCGAGAATATGGATAAGGCGTTTGAAATTGCAAATGTAATTGCACCGGAACATCTTGAGGTGCTTACCGAAAATCCCTTTTCAGACCTTTCAAAAATAAGAAATGCAGGCTCGGTTTTCCTTGGTGAATATTCACCTGAACCTTTGGGTGATTACTTTGCAGGACCAAACCACGTTCTTCCGACAAACGGAACGGCAAGATTTTCAAGTCCTCTTTCGGTTGATACCTTTGTCAAAAAATCATCGGTTATATTCTACACTCAAAAGGGACTTGAAGATTATAAGGACGATATAATAAGATTTGCAAATTCAGAGGGGTTGTCAGCACACGCAAATTCTGTTAAAATAAGATTTGAGTAAGAAACACTGGGAGATAAAAATGTTTAACGAAAATTTGTTTGCAAAAAAACTTGACAGGTTAACACCTTATGCTGTTGATAAGGGAATATATAAGGCAAGACTTGACGCCAATGAAAGCTTTGTATCTGTTCCTGAAAATATAAGAGAACAACTTGGCAAAGCTCTTTTTGATTTTGATTTTAACAGATACCCTGATAGCGATGCAAGTGAACTTGTGAGTGCTTTTTGTGAGTTTTACGGACTTAATGAAAAATGCGTTGCGGCAGGTAATGGCTCCGATGAAATAATAAGCCTCATAATGAGCTGCTTTGCAGACTTTGGAAGTACTGTTATGACACAGTCACCGGATTTTTCAATGTATGCTTTTTATGCGTCCTTGTATGGACTGACAGTAGTCGAATGTCCTAAAGATGAAAAATTTCACATTGATTTTGAAAAGTCGTATAAAACGATTAAGGAAAATAACGTAAAGCTCGTTATTTTTTCAAATCCGTGCAATCCTACAGGTAAGATAGAAGCAAAGAAAAATATTGTAAGCCTTGCGGAAAAATGCCCTGAAACGATTTTTGTTGTTGACGAGGCATATATGGAGTTTGCAGAATTTAAAGTACAGGAAAGTCTGCTTAAAGAAACAGAGAAATATCAGAATATCGTTGTACTCAAAACTCTGTCAAAGGCATTCGGTGCGGCTTCTTTAAGACTTGGCTTTGTCGTGTGTGACGAGCTTTTTGTAAATAAATTCAAAGCAGTTAAAAGCCCGTATAATGTAAACGGAGTTTCACAGCTATTCGGAAAAATTCTGTTACAAAATAAAGAAGAACTTTCACTTGCACTCCAGAATATTGTAAAATCAACAAATAATCTGTATAATGGTATTGTGGACAAAAAAATTGCCTGTCCCGATGAAACCTTTGCAAATTTCGTGTTCTTTGAAGACGATAGGGCGTTTGATAAATATACATATCTGAAAGAAAATGGATTTCTGGTAAGATATTTTAAGACAGGTAAAGGTGCACTGAGGATAACTGCAGGAACTATAGAACAAAACGATTGTGTCATAAAATTACTTTCAGATTTTAAATAAAGAGGTAAAAACAAATGAGAAAAGCGACAATAACAAGAAAGACAAAGGAAACCGATATAACACTTGAACTTGCCTTGCTCAAGGAAAATTCAAAGGGTAAGTTTGAGGGAACTACGGGAATCGGTTTTTTTGACCATATGCTTAATTCCTTTTTTGTTCACGGTGGATTTGATGCAAAACTGTCAATGAACGGCGATTTGTTTGTTGACGGACATCATACTGTTGAAGACGTTGGAATTGTTATAGGAATGGCACTTAAGGAAATTGCCAGCGATATGAAGGGAATACAGAGATTCTCCGATATAATGCTTCCTATGGATGAAACGCTTGTTATGTGTGCACTTGATTTTTCTGGAAGAGCGTTTTTGCACTTTGATTGCGACTTTTTAAATGAAATAATAGGAGCTTATAATTCTCAGCTTACAGTAGAGTTTATGAGAGCACTTTCGACAAATGCAGGAGTTACCTTGCACATCAACTGTATGTATGGAGAAAATGATCATCATAAAACAGAGGCTATATATAAGGCGGCAGGAAAATGTATAGGCAAAGCACTTTGTATTGTGTCAGATGACGTTCTGTCAACTAAGGGGACTTTGTAATGGGAGCAAAAATTGTAATTGTTGACTATGGAATGGGTAATCTCTATTCAGTAAAAAATGCACTTGATTTTATTGGTGCAGACAGTACAATCAGCAGTGATGTCGGTACAATCGAAAAAGCCGACGCATTGCTTTTGCCGGGTGTTGGAGCTTTTCCGGATGCCTCGGAGGTTATTTACTCAAACGGGGTTGCTGATATACTTAAAGAACAGTGTTTGGTGAAAGGCAAATGCCTTCTTGGTATATGCCTTGGTATGCAGCTTTTGCTTGATAGCAGCAGTGAGGTTAAGCTTTCAAAAGGACTCGGACTTATAAAAGGTACTTGTGAGAAAATAAAAGATACAGGACTCAAGATTCCGCATATAGGATGGAATGACCTTGTAATAGATAATGAAAGTCCGCTCTTGAAAAATACAAAAAACGGCGATTATGTGTACTTTGTTCACTCGTATAAGGCTGTCTTGGAAAACAGAGAGAATCTTGTATCACACACTCTTTATGGCGAGGAAATTCCCGCAATAATACAAAACGGAAATATTTTCGGTTGTCAGTTCCATCCAGAAAAGAGCGAGAAAGTGGGACTTGATATACTAAGAGCATTTAAAGATTATATCGAAAGGTAAGTAAAATGATTATTCTTCCGGCAATAGATATTCTCTGTGGAGAATGTGTAAGATTATATAAAGGTGAGTATGGCACTGCTCGTAAAGTGGCAGTGTCAGCACAACAGACTGTCTGTGATTTTGAAAAATGTGGTGCAGAGTTTATACATATGGTTGACCTTGACGGTGCAAAAGAGGGTAAACGTGTAAATGAGGAGCTTTTCAAACAGCTTGCAAAAATTACAAAAGTGCCGATAGAGCTTGGCGGCGGTATAAGAAATATGGAGACAGTTGACTTTTATCTGAAAAACGGTATTTCAAGGGTGATTTTAGGCTCAGCAGCTCTGAATGACAAAGATTTCTGTAAAAGGGCGGTTGATAAGTACGGAGAAAAAATCGCTGTCGGTATTGATGCTAAAAATGGTTTTGTAAGTACATCCGGCTGGCTTGAAACCTCGCAGGTAAATTATCTTGATTTTGCAAAGGAAATGCAGAATGTCGGGGTTAAAAACATAATTTTCACGGATATTTCCCGTGACGGAACACTGAATGGTCCTAATCTTGAAATGCTAAAAGAACTTAAAAAACACGTGAGCATTGATATAACTGCAAGCGGTGGAGTCAAGGATATAGAGGATATAAAAAACCTTATAGAAATTGACGTGTATGGAGCTATAGCCGGCAGGTCAATTTATGACGGAACGCTTGACCTTGAAAAAGCGGTGGAGCTTTCAAAATGGGAGGCAAAACAATAATGCTTGCTAAGAGAATAATCCCTTGCCTTGACGTCAAGGATGGACGGGTTGTAAAGGGAGTAAATTTTGTAAATTTAAGAGATGCAGGAGATCCTGTTGAAACAGCAGAGTTTTATAATACACAGGGAGCTGATGAGCTTGTTTTTCTTGATATAACTGCATCAAATGAAAAACGTAAAACAATAGTTGATGTTGTGCGTGATACGGCAAGAAAGGTGTTTATGCCTCTGACAGTCGGAGGGGGTATATCCAGCGTTGAGGACTTTAGGGTGTTACTTAGTGCAGGTGCCGATAAGGTTGCGGTAAATTCCGCTGCAGTCAAGGATCCTGAGATAATATCACGTGCGGCAGATAAGTTTGGCTCACAGTGCGTTGTTGCGGCAATAGATGCAAAGAGGACGGAAAGTGGATTTAATGTTTATATTCACGGCGGCAGAACAGATACCGGTATTGATGCAATAGAATGGGCAAAAAAACTTTATAAGCTTGGTGCAGGTGAAATTCTGCTTACATCAATGGACGCAGACGGTACAAAAAACGGATTTGATTTAGAGCTTACAGATAAAATATCAAAGGCCGTTTCAATTCCCGTGATAGCATCCGGCGGAGCGGGAAATGTCAACCACTTTTCCGAGGTTTTTGAAAAAACCGGAGCTGATGCGGCACTGGCGGCAACGTTGTTCCATTTCAGGGAGCTGACAATAAGTCAAGTTAAAGAACATTTGAGGAGTAAAAATATATGGGTAAGACTTTGATAGATGTAAATAATGTGGATAAGTACTTTGTAAAGCATAATCTTACTCCTGCGATTGTTCAGGATTGTAAAGACGGAAAGGTTCTGATGCTTGCATATATGAATAAAGAATCGCTCCTTAAAACACTGGATACAGGTTATACATGGTTTTATAGCCGTTCGAGAAACGAGTTGTGGAATAAAGGGGCAACTTCAGGACATACACAACGTGTAACAGAAATGTATTCAGACTGTGATGATGATACTTTTTTGCTGGTTGTCGAGCAAGAAGGACCTGCCTGCCACACGGGAAGTAAAAGCTGCTTTTTTAATAAAATGTATGGAGAATGAGGAGATAGGTGAAAATGAATGATAATGTTTTAAAGGAACTTGAAAAGGTTGTCGAGTCGAGAAAAAATATGAATGAGGAAGGTTCTTATACCTGCTATCTTTTCAAAGAGGGAATTGATAAGATTCTTAAAAAGGTAGGGGAAGAATGTACGGAAACTGTAATAGCAGCAAAGAATTTAAAAGCAGGCAGTGGCACAAAAGAGCTTGTTGTGGGAGAAGTTTCAGACCTTTTGTATCATCTGGCAGTTATGCTCTCAGACCTTGAAGTTCCGGTTGAAGATGTACTTTGTGAGCTTGAAAACCGTTCGCTTAAGACCAATAATAAGAAAAATTTCAAAAAGGTCGATAAGAATACATAAGCAAAATATATGTTTGCCACATTGCCGTATAAAAAACGACAATGTGGTAAATTTTCGTAAGTGTAAATGTCTTAAAAAATCGGGAACTTATTTAAAAACAGAACGTCTTACTATCAGGTCGGAAAGACAAAAATAGAAAAAGTTAAAAAACGAAAGGAAACCAGTTATGAAAAAAAATATTGCAATTATTTTGTCGGCTCTTATGCTAGTTACAAGCCTTGTGGCTTGTGCACCCGAAAAAAACGGAGGAATTCCTAATCCGCCAAGCGACAACAATGTCCAAAATAATGGAACAAATCAGGATTTGTCCGGTCTTTCCCTTGAGGAAATAATGGAAAAGTTGTATGTTGAAGCAGAAACAGAGTTTATGGTTATGACAACACCATTAGATGAGGAAAATTTTGAGTTTTACTCATTTGTTCCCTATGTAGAAGGTTACGAAGCAGTTGCCAGTGAAGCTGCTATGAGTGCAATACCTCACTCTGTTGTACTTGTCAGAGTTCCCGAGGGCGAAAACGCAAAGGAATTTGCAGATACAATGAGAGAAAATGCTAACCCGAGAAAATGGGTTTGTGTTGAAGCTGAAAGAACAACTGTTGCAAACAGTGATGACCTTGTACTTCTTGTTATGAGTACAGACGCAATTTCACAAAGAATACTCGATAATTTCAAGTACCTTACAGGAGCAGAGATTCCCGAAAGCGTGTACAGTATTGTAGATGTACCTACAGATGATGAATTTCTTGCAGAAG
>JAZQVQ010000119.1:0-6130 GCA_045631825.1 Eubacteriales bacterium
AGGGGTATTTGAGGTGCGATTTGCCAAACGCTGATATTGTTTGGGGAAAACATCTGTTAAAAAAAGGTTTTTGCAGAAAATTGATACCTGATGATGGGTTTGGAGATTATACCGTTGAAGATTTCTGCATAGACCACCCACAAGGCACTTATGTTTTAGGCACAGGCTCTCACGCTGTTTGTGTTCAAGATGGAATTATATTTGATGCTTGGGATAGTTCTAAAGAAATACCAATATATTATTTTTCAAAGGAGAATTAAACTATGGCTTACGGAAATTATGCACCATTTTACAGAGGGGGTTATTTTAACCCTATGCAAACACCACAAATGCCAAATATGTCAGAAAATCAGGGGCAATTCGTGCCACAATATCAGCAACCTATGGCACAGACAAACCCTGTACCAATGGCACAACCAACAAGCGATATGATATGGGTTTTAGGACAGACAGAAGCAGAAAGCTACCCTGTTGCACCAAATAATAGTGTGGTTTTGTGGGATAAGAGCAACCCAACAATCTATGTTAAGTCAGTAAACGCACAGGGCATTCCGTCAATGCGTACACTTGATTTTGTTGAGCGTGTGCAGAATGGCTCACAAATGCTCACAGAACACGCTTGTAAATGTGGCGATAACTTTGTTACCAAAGACGAGTTAAAGGCGTTACAGGGCAAATATGACGATTTAACAGCCAAGTATGAGGACTTGATGTCAAAGATGGTAGAAAAGGCAAAAGCAACAACTAAAAAAGCAAAGGGAGATGAAGAATAATGGGCAACCCTTTATATAACCCAATGAACAATCAGCAAAATCCGTTTGCACAAATTATAAGACAAGCAAGAGATTTTAGAAAACAGTTTACTGGCAACCCTCGTGATGAAGTCCAGCGATTGCTCAATTCAGGACAGATGTCACAACAGCAATTTAATCAATTTTCACAAATAGCACAGCAAATTGTTCAGGCTATGGGTGATGATATTTAACAAGAATTTAGTCGGGTGCACACGATTAAATATAAATTTTATTTTACAAAGGAGAAAAATACTATGATGGAAGATAATGGCTTCGCAACAGGCTACGCAGTTGGCAGAGATGCAACAGGCAACGGTGGCTATGGTAACAACGGCTTTTTCGGTAACGATTGGGCTTGGATTGTAATTCTTTTACTTTTCGGCTATGGCGGTCGTGGTTTTGGCGGTTTTGGTGGTGGCTATGGCTCAACAAGTGGTGTAGGCGAAAATTATGTCCTTGCTACTGACTTCGCAACCATTGAAAGAAAACTTGACGGAATTAACAACGGTATTTGTGACAGCACTTTCCAGTTGACAAACACACTCAATTCAAATTTCCGTTCAGTTGATAATGCTATTTGCACTCTTGGTTATCAAGCATTGCAGAACACAAACGCAATTCAAACACAGTTAGCTGATTGTTGCTGTGGAATTAAGGGCGAAATTAAGGATGTTGCTTATGGCAACGAGAGAAACAGTTGGAATATTTCTAAACAAATTTCCGATTGTTGCTGTGACCTTGAAAAGATGAATATGCAGAATAGATTTGATGCACAGGCTTATAACTGCAATACTCTTCAGGCAATTGACAAAGTAGGCGATAGAATTATTGATTACCTTGCAACTGAAAAGACACAGGCGCTTCGTGACGAAAACTTTGCACTTCGTTTACAGGCATCACAGGCAAAGCAAAACGCTTACCTTGTGAATGAGTTAAGACCTTGCCCAATTCCTGCATATATCACTTGCAACCCATACGCATACACAAACCCTTGCAACACAGGTTGTGGCTGTGGCACATTTTAATTGAATAATTATTAACTACTTTTCGCAGTTTGCGAGATGTTCGGCTTTAAGTAGCCGATAATGTTTGACGGACGGTGGAATAGTGATAAGATTTCACCGTCTATTTTTATTTGAAAGGATGAATTTATATTATGGCAGCAGAATATTCAGCGGTCGCACTTCAAACGGTAGAAGTGGACGAAAATATTTTATTTAACAACGGTTGCAGGGCTTGTAGAAAAGGCTTTATTTCGCACCGTGACGATAGTGGTATATTCTTTCTTAAAGGTGCTTCTAACGGTTGTAAAGCGGTTTATAGAGTAACCTTTGACGGAAATATTGCAGTAGCAACGGTTGGTGGAACTGTTGAACCAATTTCTGTATCTTTGACTATCAATGGAGAAGAAATTGGCAACGCAACAGCCATTGTTACTCCGACGGTTGCAGGGGCATTTTTCAATGTTTCAATCACAAGTTTCATTGATATTCCTTGCTCTTGTTGTGTAACCGTATCAGTAGAAAATACAAGCGACACAACACCTATTGATATTACAAATGCAAATATCATCTTTGACCGTGTAGCATAAGAAAGGAGAAACACTATGAAACACATTGAGAAAATCAAAGAGATGCTAAATAGCGAACTTGAGATTTTTGGCAAGAAAAACGCTTTAACAGTTACAGACCTTGAAAAAATCCACAAGTTGACAGACACTATAAAAAATCTTGACAAGATTATGATACTTGAAGAAGAAAGCGAGGGCGGTTATTCTGAACGCAGAGGTCGTTCTTCTTATGGCTCATACGATGACGATATGATGTACTCTGAACGCAGAGGCAGAGGCAGAAACGCAAAGCGTGATAGTATGGGCAGATATTCAAGCGAGGGTGCTTATTACGATGACGATATGTCTTATGCAAGAGGTGGCAGAGGTCGTAGATATTCTCGTGACGACGGCTATTCAAACGCTTCTGACGATATGATGTCTATGCTTGGCGAGATGATGGAAGATGCCAACCCAAAGGAGAGAGAGGCTCTCAAAGAATGTATGAGAGCATTGGAAAGAATGTAAACCAACAGGAAATGCAGGAACTCGAAAACCAAAAGAAAGTTTACAGCGAGATTAAAAGCATATTCCCTGCCTTGCAAAAATACAAAGCCGAACACACTAAAACCAACTTACAGAAATTGTGTGTTGAAATAGCCGAATTTTGCAAGAGTGTTTACGCAAGTACACAAAACCAGGAAGAAAGAGAAGTCTATTATACTATGCTTGACAAATTGAGCAAAAAGTAATATAATATGAAACATAAGAGCAACAATGTTCTTTTCATTTTTTCACTTCCTTTCTTTCTTAATGAGCCATAATCAGTATGGCGGTAAAACCTATCCGTTTTGGGTGGGTTTTATTTTTTTTATATTTTTTTTAAAAAAAGTGTTGACATTTTCAAAAATATGCTATATATTATATATAGAAAATCACAAAAGCGAGGTGAAAACAATGAAAAAAGAGTATAGGACAACTTCAAGATGTTTTCTTATGACAAAAGAAGAAGATATGGAGTTGCAAAAAGATGCTTATGCACACGAAATGAGTATAAGTGCGTATTTGCGCTGGTTAATCAAGCAAGAACACGAAAAGAAAGAGAAAAAGTAAAATGAAAATGCAAGTAGGAACTAAATTCAAAGGTCAAATAAACAACGAGGTCTTTGAAATCGTAAAAGAAACACCAAAAGGCAAAGAAACATATTTCAAAATAAAACATCTTAAAACAGGCAAAATTTATGAACTCACAAAGAATTATGTTGAACATTTGCTTGTTGAAATAATTTAAGAAAGAGAGTGATTATATGTCAACTACATTTGCAGTACAAACTTTAATTGAATTAGCCGTTGCAGGATTGCTTATATATGGGTTTATGCACGAAGATAAGGTTGTTAAGTTTGAAAAGGCAGTTAAACGCATCGTGGTAGGTCATTACAGACGATTTAAGCGTAAATTACTTCATAGAATGATAGACAGAAAGGTGATGAAGATAAGTGGCAGATAACAGAATGACAGATAACGATATTATTAAGGTTTTGGAATGTTGTATGAATTACGATTGTGTTGATTGCCCAATTAGTCGCACATACCCTTGTAGAAAAGTAATGGGCAAAACAACTCTTGACCTTATCAACCGACAACAAGAAACAATTGAAACTTTAAGAAATTGTGTTGAACAACACCACATTATAAGAAAAGATGGTAAAAGTCCTTTATCTTTGCTTACGGAAGAAATCAAAGCCGAAGCAATCAAAGAGTTTGCAGAGAGGTTTGAAGAAGAATTCTTTATTGGTGATGTTACACATTCAATTACCAAAGAAGAATTTGAAGATTTTTGTAAAAGAAATGGTGGGTGAAGAGTGATGAAACAACTTAATATATTAGGTAATGAAGTTGAAGTCAAATCAAATCACACAGATAAAGAAAAAAGGAATTGGGAAAATGCTTTTCAAAGATGGAGCAATAACAAGAGTATCAATGCACCTACTGAACATTTTGGCAAATGTGGTTATGGCTCAATGTGTGACTATTGTGAAGATAACACCTATGGCAGACCTTGTGTAAGAGCATTGAACGAAATGTGCAGAGAAAAGCAAATCACTATTGATTATAGTGAAAGAAACTTTGAAAAAATATGGTGTATGTAAAGGAGTGACAACAATGCAGAATGATATGAGAGATAGGCTTATTTGGTTGTTAAATAAGTCATTTGAAAAAGAGTACGATAAAAAAGGACTTTTGACTGCAGAATTTACTGCCGACCACCTTATAGCAAATGGTGTGATTATTGCACCTTTAACTGTTGGTGATATGATTGACAAGTGGTTTTCACACAATGAAACAGTTGCTATTTGGCACGATAAAAAAGGTGAAAATTGCCATTACTTATTGTGGAAAGGAATGGGTTGGGATATACCAAACGAGTTTAAGGAATTAAGTTTTATAAAATTCTTTGGAACTATTCCTGAAAGCATAATGGATGCAGACACAATCAACATTGAAGTTGCACCATATATAAAACCTGCTTACGAACAAAAGTTAAAGGAAATGAGGGTTGACAATGGCTAAAATAAACAAAGATGACTTAAAAATCGGTGTAACATTCACGTATTGTAGAAAGTGTGACCGTGTTGAAGTTGTAAGGTGTTGGGAATGCACTCATTGTGACCCTTACAACAAACATTGTGACCACCCAATGGGAACAACATTACCACAATCAAGACGACCTAACGATTATTGCAGCTATGGGGAAAGGAAGGATTGTATTGACAACAACTTGTAGAGATTGCATTCATATTGATACTTGCAAGTTTTTTGGTTCAGTAGAAAAGATTTCTGAGTGTGATTGTTTTGTACACAAGGACTATATTGCGCCAGTAGTTAGGTGCAAGAGATGTTGTTTCTATTTGCCCTTTGGCGAAAAGCAATGCAATGGACATCAGGCGCGTTTTTGCTGGCTTCACTCTGAAGCTCGTAGGGAAACAGATTATTGTAGTCAAGGCAGACTGTCAGAGAAGCAGGATTAAGTTCCTGCTTTTTTTGCTTGTTCTAAAGATAAAAAAATGAATATTTTTCAAAGTTTTTATAAAAAGTTGTTGACTTTTTGAAAAATATATGTTATTATATAGACACAACAGAGGGGAACACCCTAAACGAAAAGGAGTTAAACAAAATGTTTGAAGCACAATTATTAAACGGACTTAAAGAAGAATTTAACATCACAACTAATCATTACAATAAGAGCATTAAGATATTGATTAAACAATACATCAAAGGCGAAATCAGCAAACAAGGTTTGACAGATATATTAAAAGGTTTTGCAAAAGAAAATTAACAAATCAAAGGGCGGGCAACCGCCCACAATATGAAAGGAAGTTTCAAAATGTTAAGACAAATCGAAGTAACAGGTAGCCAACAAAAAACATTAGAAGAAATGTACCACAAAAGAATTCACGAAATAAACACAAAATTAAAAGTGTTCAACGCAAAATATAACAATTGGGAAGATGTTGAAGATAGAGTAAAGCAAAGTTACACAAGAGAAGAATATAAACGCTTCTTTATTGATAGAGCATTAGCAGAACGCAGTGTGTATGTTCAAAAATTGAAAAATGTAAGAAAAGGTTTTGTTTTAGAATAACGCTTCTAAAGGGTTGAGCGTATCAGCCCTATTCCACCTAAATTTTATAAAGAAAGAGTGATAAAAATGTTCAAATGTTATGATTGTGAAGCTACATTTAGTGAGCCAAGAATTTACACGGAAAAAATGGGTGAACACTTTGG
>JAZQVQ010000120.1:0-10034 GCA_045631825.1 Eubacteriales bacterium
TTCTATGGATGGTCTTGGAGATTACTCCAGAGCAAACGGCTATCCGACAGGCGAGGTTAATGGTTCTTGGGAAACCCTTCAGCTTACTAAAGATAGGGGTGTCAATCTGGGAGTAGACCGCTTTGACAACGAAGAGTCCAGAAACATGGCATTCGGCAGACTTGCCGGGGAGTTCATGAGAACACAGGTAGTCCCGGAACTTGACGCCTTAAATCTTAGGGCGGTTGCGTAGTAATACGACAACGAGGATTTATTGAATTGCTGGAAAACCCTAACGTAAAGACGAGGGCAATCAGCAGCCAAGACTTAAAACTGAATATTAGTGAAATCAAAGGAGAATCACGATGGAAAATTGGAAAAATATAAGTGGCACAGATGGAGAATATCAAGTCTCTGACGAGGGCAGAATCCGAAGGGTTTACCGAAGCGAAATTTCTTTCAAGAGGAATGGGAGCAGATATAAATATCTGAAACCGACACGGCATAAAGGTCATGGAACGGATTATTTAAGCGTAGTGTTAAGCAGATTCCAACGGAGAGAACTCGTACACAGACTTGTAGCAAAAGAGTTCATTGATAACCCAAACAACTATCCGCAAGTAAACCACATAAACGGTATAGGGACGGATAACAGAGTTTGCAACTTGGAATGGTGTACAAACCGCCAAAACGCACTACACGCAAAAGCAAACGACAGAACAAATCCAAACTTCAAAGGAAAGCCTATCAGATGCGTGGAAACGGGAATGGAGTTCGGCAGTAGTTTTGAAGCAGCCGATTATGTGAATCACGAACGATTCAAAGATAGCCACAGAATAAAGTCCCTCGCAACCAACATTCGGGCTTGCGTATATGGGAAAAGACCAATGGCATACGGTTACCATTGGGAACAGTTTTAAGTAAGGTACAACGACTATCCCGTAAGGGACTAGGGACAAGCGTCCCGAAGTGGTAAACCCCAAGTAACAAATTGGGTGAAGATATAGTCTCATCTGCATAGAAATATGCAGCAGTTCATAAGAGAACGGATAAAGCGTAGCGAACTTTATCGAAGATTAATGATAGATTTGCAAAGATGTCCGCTGCACAGACTCTTGTTAAAGCAGACATCACTGTTGGAACTACTGATTGCGTTAGTCTGATTGACGTTGCTGAACAGCAGATGCAGGAAGATGAAGTCCCGGAAGAGGGCAGAATCCTTTATGTATCTCCGAAGATGTATGCCGGAATCAAAGCAAAGGTAACACGTTACCTCGCTAATGAGAATGGTGTAAATAGAGAAATCGAAATCTTCAATAAGATGCCTGTTATCGTAGTTCCGCAGAGCAGATTCAACACTGCAATCACACTTAATGACGGCTCTTCCTATTTCGGTTTTGCACCGACCGCTGGCGGTTACAAGATCAACTTCATGATTGTTCATCCGAGTGCTGTTAAGAACGTAGTTAAGGCAGCTATTCCGAAGGTATTCAGTCCTGACGAGAACCAGACCGCAGATAAATGGCTGTTCCAGTACAGACTGTATCATGACTGCTTCCTGTGGGACAACAAGAAGAAAGGCATCTACACCCATACCGCTTCCACTGCAAACTCATAAGGAGGTGTGTCATGGCGAAGTATTTACCGACAGACACAGGCTTAATCTACGAGACAGAAGTATCTGATGCGACAAAAAATTCAATCTATCCTCCGTCCACCGAAGCTGTTTACAACGCACTTGGTGGAGTATCAGGAGACATCCCTACCGAGGCTGAAATCAAGGCATATGTCTACGACAAGATTCTCATGAGTGCCAATGACAAGACCTATGAGGTGACGATTGATGCAGAAGGTGCTTTAGCGGTTGCGGAGGTAACTGACTAATGGAAATCAAAATTGAAGGTGGTGTCATTGTTGGCAACATCGAAGAGATGGAGAAGCCGAAAGACACCAAAAAGAAAGAGTCCAATAAAAAGGACAAATAGTTAAGGGAGGTACACATGGAAGAGAAAGTCAAAGCTATCTTGAATACGGACGAGGATGTTTCTGTGTACCTCGACCTTGCGAAACAGGAACTTATCACTTGGTGTTATGGAAAGAACTCCGAGTTGACCGAACTTCCTTCGTGGCTTGAACCTGTATGCGTGATGGCGGTTGTTACCGCTTTCACGCAGAAGGGGGCAGAGGGACAGACCACACAGAACGTAGACGGACTGATGTATGTGTTCAAGCATGACACGATGATTGACTTCATCCACGCAAACGCACCGGGGTACGCAGAACTGTTATGAGATTTTTAAAGTCATTACAACAGCCAATATTCGTAGCCAAGTATCTTGGCAGAGAAGAGATTACCAAGACCGTGGGCAAAAGGGAGATTCGCACAGGGGATTACAGACTCAAGTTTGGCGAGATACAGACAGCGATGATGTATAAGTCCGTGGCGAGGAGAGGTGAAGCAGAGCTTGGAGGGGATGGTCTTTCGACCGAAAATAACGTGCATTCCCTGTATAGCGAAACTGATCTTGGACTTGAGCCGGAGGACTTGGTGTGGACAGGAGTCGCAGACATACCACCAGAGAGCATTGAGCCTTATGAGAATGGCTTTTATCTCGATGGTGGAGTGTTAGTGCCGTGGGAGTCTAAAGAGCCTGTAAATGGCGGTTTAATTTCTCCGTGGACGATAGGTGAGGAGAAGTTCTACCGCATTATCAGGGTTGAGAACTCCCCACACCATGCAGTGTACCGGGTGACGGAAGTATGAGTTTTTCGGAAGCGAAGGAAATAATCAGCAGACTCCAACACATGGACTTAACGGAACTCTGCAAACAATTAGCCGAAGAGGGGGCAGATGTCTGCTCACGGGCTTATGGTGGAGTTTTACAACCGGGCAACGATAGTTACCAAGTCTATACAGAAGAGTCAGAGAATGGTGCTTCTATCGTGGCATCTGGACATGATGTGGGATTCCTTGAGTTTGGTGCTGGCTTGACAGTGGACGAAAGCAATCAGTTTGTGGCGGTTGTACCCTTTGGAGTCTACCCCGGAAGTTGGAGTGAGACTCATGAGAAGCAGTTCACCTCAAAAGGCTATTGGCGGTTCATGGATGGGGACACGTTAAGTGAGAGAATCACAAGTCTGTCTCCATCGAGGGGGATGAACCAAGCACTTGATTATGTCACCGAAGAAGCCGAAAGGCGAGTAAAGGACTATGTATCAAAGAGAATTCATTTATAACACCATAGCTAACCAAGTAAACGGACAGTTCCCGAACCTGTACATCACACAGGTGAAGGAACTGATTCCCAAAGAAGTTCCCTGTTTGTTTATTGAATTAATCACGAAATCTCGCACAAGGAGATATGCGACTCTTGACAACACGGATGACCAATACCGCTTGCGGTTTGAGTGTCAGGTGTTCTCCAAAGACATGACGGAAGCAAATGAAATCATGGACTTTGTCGGAGAGAGTTTCAAGAGTATTGGATTCTTCCAGAACACTTACCGAGTCGAAAATGACGGCAAAGTGTACCGCATCATAGCGAGATTTTCTGCACAAGTAGGAGGGACTGTATGAAATGTCCAAACTGTAACAATGACCTCTTTAAAGGACAGTTTCAGTGCGAGGTCTGTGGGACTATCGTAGCTGAACTGAAAGAGGAAAAAGAAGAAAAGAAAGAGGAGAAGAAAAATGGCAAATGAATTTAGCACTGCTGGAATCACTTTGAAATATGCCGTTGAAGTTACCGCTGGCACAAAACCGACAAGTGGTTACACAGCTATTCCGGGCATCAAGAGTATGCCTGAAATCAACCCGGAGCCGTCTACTCTTGAATGCACTGACCTTTCCGACCTTATCTGGAAAAGATACATTCCGGGACTCCGTGACCCCGGTGGTGCAATCGGTTTCACCGCAAACCTTACATCAGGATTCAAGACTGCATGGGCAGCACTTTGCACCGCATCTGCAACCGCAAAGGCATCAAGCAAAGCTACTTGGTTTGAAATCAACATTCCTGACCTTGAAAGTTTCTACTTCAAGGGTGACCCGGTAGCACTTGGATTCGGTGGAGCAGAGGTTGATTCCGTACTTGAAACCACGGCATACGTTGTTCCGAACGGAATTTCAGGTTTTGCAGCACACAGTAGCTAATCAAATAGAGGGGTGGTTCGCCACCCCTTTTTTACAAAAGGAGGTTAATTATGGCTACACCATTAAAGTTTGAATACGAAGGAAAAGAGTACACGTTAGAGTTTAACCGGGAAGCGGTGAGAATGGCAGAGAGAAGTGGCTTTGACATTGAGAGATTCGATGAGAAGGTTCTGTCCAATTCAGAGGACTTATTCTACTTTTCGTTCAGGATGCATCACCCGGATGTGACGATGGAGAAGGCTATGGAGATTCTGTATAAAGGATTCGGAGGTCTGAAAGCAGAAGAAGTGAGACAGCTTATTGAACTGTTCTCCGAGCCGTACATCTCTCTGATGAACGTGGAAGACAATGAAAAAAACGTGAGGAGAGTGACGATCAAGTAAGATTGTCACTCTCCGAGATATTTGAAGAAAACTTTCATTACTACTTGGCTTTAGGGATGAGTTATGACGAATATTGGTACGCAACCCCAAGTCTTGCAAAGGACTACCGCAAGGCATATGAGATAAAGCGGAAGGTCAAAGACCAAGAACAGTGGCTTGATGGTATGTACACCTACATCGCTGTTCAGACCGCTTTGGCGAATGCCTTTAGGGAGAAGGGCAAGTCACCAATCAAGTTCCCGGAAAAGCCGATTACGGAGAAGGAAGAGGAGAAATCCCCGGAGGAAATCCGTAAAGAAGTATATGAACAGTTAACCAGACTCAAGGAGAGTTGGGATGCCGGACGGGAATAATGTTAATTTAAAAATAAATATCGAAGCCGACAACAAGGTATCAAGTTCAGCGGACAGTGCGACTAAATCTTTAGACACCCTTGAAAAACAGGCAAAGGCAACAGAGAACGTATTATCAAGACTCACAAAAGAGTTCCGTGTTCATGTAGATACCCGTACCGCTGTGAAAGAACTTGCGATGTTCAGAACACAGGCAAAGGCGGTTCTTGGTAATTCCACCATGATGGGCAGAAAGGGTTCTTCCGGGAGAGACATAAACGAAAGCCTTGCCCAATTCAAAAGTGCAAGCAAGACCCCGGACTTGTCGAACATTAGCGGAGCTGTCACGGAAACAACTTCTTCTATAAACGAGCAGACAAGTGCTGTGGAAAAACTGAAGAACAATTACCGTGGACTTACAAAGGAACAAGGTACGGCATCAGCCAAGTCAAAGTCTTGGTTAAGTGGCATGACAAGCTCGCTCGCACGAATCGCCAAATTAAGAGTCTTGAGAGGAATCATCCGTTCCATCACACAGGCGATTTCCGAGGGGTCGAAGAATATTTATGAATACTCTTCTGCTATGGGTAGTACAGATGCGTCAGGCTTTGCCAATAAGATGAACCAAGTGGCATCTGCTTTTCTGTATGTGAAGAACTCTATTGGTGCGGTTATCGCACCGATCATGAATACCCTGTCACCTGTTTTGACATGGATCGCAGAGAAGTTTGTAGCGGTGGCAAACATCGTAGCACAGTTCTTCGCTGCACTTGGTGGTCAGTCCACTTACACAAGAGCCAAGTATGTTGAAACGGCATGGCAAGGTGTTGCTGACTCGACAGGCGATGCGACCGCAAATGCCAAAGAGTACAAGAAAACCATTATGGGATTCGATGAACTGAATGTTCTCGACTCCCAAGACAACGGTGGTGGCGGTGGCTCCGGTGGTGGAGGCGGTGGTGCTTCCGATATGTTTGAGGAAGTTCCATTGGAAACCACAGGACTTGCCGGGTTACTGAACAGCTTGGCAAAGGCAATTGCACCGATCCTTGCTGAAATCGGAAAGCAGATAGACGGATTTGTCGAGACATCCACAGGAGTCCTCAATGGAGGTATTGATGTTGTCGTGGGTCACTTCACAGGCAACAAAGAGCAAGTGATTAAAGGCTTCGATGAAATACAAGAAGCCATCAACAAGGATAATATCTTCGCCAAGTTTGCACGGTGGACTTACACCGCATGGAAGGATATTGCAGACTTCTTTGTGAAGATCAAAATCGGTGTCCTCGATGTCTTTATCTGGATAACGGATAAGATGTCATTCCTTGACCCTGTTCTTGAAGCATTGGGTGTGCCTACATTCAAGGATGCCAATAAGCGGTTCAGAGAGATGCGTGACCACCTTGAAAAGAATGGCGACCTTGCATCGAACATGGCAGATAACATGGAGAGGTGGGCGAATGGCGAAATCACTTCCGAGGAAATGCTCAAGAAGAACTCAAGTCTGTTTCAAGGGATGAAGGAATTACCCCAAGCATTTACAAATGCTTGGAGTACGTTCAAGAGTGGCTTTGAGAGAGGTGTTATCAACCCAATCAAGAGGGGTTGGGAAGGAATCAAAGGATTCGTTTCCAAGAATGTCATTGAGTCAATTAAGACTGCTTGGAAAGCCGTATCTTCATTCGTTGATAAGAATGTCATCAGTCCAATTAAAAAGGCATGGGGTCTTTTCTTTGACGCAATAAAGAAGAGCATCGACTCGCTCAAGATTGTTTGGGAGAAAATAAAAACCTTTGTTAAAGACAAGGTTGTCGAGCCGATTAAAAACTTCTTTAACGGCATTAAGGGATCGGTTGAAAAAAATGTGACGAACCCCATCAAAAAGCTATGGAAAGATGTTAAAGACTTTGTTCGTGACAATGTGATTACTCCAATCAAAGAGTTCTGGCAAGGTGTTAAAGACTTTATCAGAGATAAGGTGGTTGCGAAAGTCGAAGAACTTTGGGAGAAGATTGTCGGCTTCGTTGAGAAGAATGTTGTAAAGCCAATCAAGGAAACATGGCAATCCATAACCGATTTCATCAGAGACAATATTGTTACTCCGATTGAAGATTTGTGGGAAGGTATTGTTGGCTTTGTAGAAAAGAATGTCATTGCCCCGATTGAGAGTGCTTGGGAAGCTGTCAGTGGTTTCGTTGATAAAAATGTAATAACTCCAATCGCAGGCTTTTGGAATGGTCTTGTAGGCACTATCTCTGGAGTTATAGAGTCTGTAAAGACGGCATTTCAAAGGGCATGGAATTGGATTTATTGGAACATCGTCAAACCCTTCGATGATTTACTCGCCGGGATTAAAAGTGTTTGGGATTATCTGTACGGCAATAACGGACAGGGCATTAATATCTCCGTTGATTATTGGGATGTCGGAAGTATAGCCGGGAAAATCATGAAGAAAGATGGCGGTTATGTTGGCGGTTATGCCAAAGGTGGTATCATCCCAAGATTCGCCAACGGCGGTGTAAGAAGTGCAGACATCTTTGCAGCCAATGAGAATGGAGTGCCGGAATTAATTGGTCGCATCGGCAACCGCCCGGCGGTCGCTAATCAGGGACAGATGGTAGATGCCTTGAGTGAAGCATTATACAGAGGATTATCACAAATGTTCAATCAGGAGTCCACGAATGAGGTGAACGTATATATGGACTCCACAAGGGTCGCAAGAGCCGTTGAGAAGGGCAAGAGGACTCTGAACAGAAGATTCAACGTATCGTTAGTATAAAAAAATGGGGATGGGGTTGAACCTCCTCCCTGTCCCCTTGATAAGAGATTATGGCTAATACATATATTATAAAAATCAAAGATAATGAATATAAACCGAGTGAAATGACTGTGGACATGATGGACATTTCCTCGCCAGATGCCGGGAGAGACGCATTCGGCACGATGTGGAAACTTCAACTGTATTATGCCAACGGAAAGCCTGTAAGGAAGTACAAGATTTCATTGGCTTGGTGGTGTCCAGACCCCAAGTTGGTGTCGGACATATTGAACGATGTCAGTGATGAATACTTTAAAGTAAAGTTCCATGACCCACAGGCAAACGAAAATGTTGAAAAGTGGATGTATTGTGGAGACAGGTCTGCTCCTGTGCAGATGTGGAATGATGGACGTAGATTTTACAGTAGATTAGCATTTGATCTGATTGAAAGATGATTAGTGTATCGAATAAATGGAAAGAATATGCGAAGAGTAACGCATCCTTCGCCCCCGGTGGGACACTGTGGTATGTAGGAGAGCATCAGCTTGATGAGGACTCCATAGACCTGACGGCAGAGGACTTCATGGAAGGGAGTGTGAGGTTTACCGACTCCATTTCCGACACGGATAAACTGACCCTGGGGAGTGTCATCACGAACACTTGCAACTTCACCTTGAACAACTCCACAGGGAAGTTCAATGCAATAAAGGATTGGTTGTATATAGAGTTGACCTTTACCGCATACTTCTCTGACGGCACAAGCGAAACCATAGACCGTGGAGTCTATAACCTCGACACCCCAAGTGTTTTAGGTGCAACCATCGAGTGCGAAGGTTATGACAACATGGACTTGTTGAACAAGCGGTTCATTAACAAGGTCGGAAGGTCTTGGGGACTTTCACCCACTGTACACACAATCACTTACCCTATTTCAGTAGAGGACTTGTTTGAGGGATTGGTTGAATACTGCTCCACAGTAGAAAGACCGATTGTAGGGTTTTACGATGTTCCACATACTTCTTCACAAGTCTCAAGTGTATATCCGTTTGAGTACAACGAGTCAACCACTTGCCGTGATGTTATCGGATGGCTTGCGGAAAGGGTGGGTGCTTATGTAAGGGCAGACGGGAGCGGTTACCTCCGGATGAAGCCACTCCGTTCTGTTGGATGGGATTACACCACCACTTTTTACGGAGGTACGATTTCTCCGTGGAATGAGACATTTGAGGGTGATGGTGGAACAATCAGTCCGTGGAGTGACCCTGAACTTGATATGTATGGTGGTCTGATAGCCGGGAACGCATTCGATGTGAACGGCATCAAAACATCTTCGGTCACATACACCGAGTTGAAAGTCGGCAAGGTTGAAGCCTATGCCTATAACACAGTGGACGAGCCGATTGTGGGGTCATGGGGTTCTTTGGGATATATAATCCGAATCAAAGACAATCCGATGATTATATCAGATTCACAATACCCCGAAGTCTCGCCAGTGTTCAATGCCCACAGTGCATGGATGGGCATGGGCGATGCGAACGGATTCCAATTCGCACCATTCAATATGACAATCTTCGGTGACCCGTCAATTGAAGCCGGGGACAATATAATTGTGACTGATTACTTGGGTGACAAGCACTTCTCCATTATCACGGATTTAACTTACTCCATCGGAGATATGCAGTTGAGTTGCGATGCCAAGCCAGAAGAAGAGAACAATCTGTATTACGGCAACGAGCAGACGGACACGGTTGCGAGGGCGGTCAGTGCAGCGAAGAAGGTTATCGAAGAGGAGACTCCGGGCGAGATACAAACAGCGATTGATGATGCCTTTGAGGAAAAGACCCCAGACATCGTTAATGAAGCGGTAACTGAAGCTGTTTCGCAGTCCACCACAAACCTCAACAATGCCAAACCGGGGATTATCACAGATGCATATAACTATGTCTACAATAACCTTGCTGATGTAGTTATTGAACAGTCTAACGGAGCATCGAGTGGTTACAGAAAGTGGAAGAATGGCGGTCTGGAGTATTGGTGCAAGGTCACAAAGACTGTTAATGTAGACACCTCAATTGGTGACCCTGTAAAAGGATATTACAAGGCAGTTGATTTATCGGATATAACCTACCCTGTGTCATTTGCTCACAACCCAATCGTGACAGTCAGTATGTACTGTGCCACAAGAGGTTATTGGCATGACTTGGGGACGGAAGGAACACTGAACCACCCACCGAATGTAAGGGTTTATTCATTCATAAGTCACGAATACAATTTTGAGTTTTATATCCACGCACTTGGAAGCTGGAAGTAAAGGAGAGAAAGAATGGCAATACAGATTAGACGAGGAACAGATGCCCAATGGGAAGCACAGAAGTCTCATATTGTAGCTGGTGAACCTGTTATTGCGACCGACAGCGAGAGGCTTTTTG
>JAZQVQ010000121.1:0-67369 GCA_045631825.1 Eubacteriales bacterium
GTGGGTTAAGAAGTGGCTAATTGAGGAGGTTCGCTATTCCTATTCTGACTACAACCAAGTGGTAGAATCCTATATTCGGGAAGTGCGAGAGGAAAGAGGCTATACAGACCGAGAACCAAGTGCCTATATGTATTCGTCTAATCCCAGATGGGCAAGCGATGCGAGAGATTGGGTTAAATTCATTGATGAGGTTATGATGTATTCACTTCCGATTCTTAATGAACTTCAAAACACAGGTAATGCACCCTCATTAGCAGAGTTTAAGGACGGTTTTCCAAAAATGGCGTGGACTCACGAGGAGGAAGTTAAATGAAATACGCACAAGACAATCTACCGAACTTTGATAGAGCAGAAGCCGAAGCACGTGAACGGGATATTTATGTTTGGATAACGATAGGTCGTCTTGCGAGGTTTTATGTAAATATGGATAAATGCAAAGACCCAAAGGTTATTCCTTTGTGTCAGAAACAGAAAAAGACTTTACAGTATTATTTCACGGCAGAATATAGAAAATCAAAAGAAAGGAGTTAAGATGTTAAGTTTATTATTCGGATTATTTGAGAGTGCTTTTCGTAGGTGCTTTGGCTCTGACGGTTGGGGCCTTCCGGTTTTAAAGATTAGGGCCATTCAGCACATAATTGGGTTTTTAGGGGCATCTATTGCTTTGTGGGTGTATGGTTATCATTGGATACAAATAATCGCTTGTGCTGGCGTTTTACAGGGATTATATTGGGCAAAAGCTCACGGGTGTGCATTTGACTATTCTCACGGGGTACAAACACCAGAAAGATACGAAAAAATGTTATCTTGGCGTTTAATCCGGAAATTCATACCAGAAAAATACTGGTATGAATACGCATCAGATTTTATTTTAATGAACGCGAGATATACGTTGCCTGCGATTTTAATGGCGGTTGTATTATTAAAACCACAAATTGCATTTCTTGGTTTAATTGTTTCAGGTGTGTATGCTTTCTTTTGGGCTTTGTATGATGTAGGCTTAACAAAGCGACCGACAGAATTGGCAGAATGGGTCGTTGGATTTTTAACTGGTATATTTTTGGTGATATAATGGAAGAAATTTTAATAATCCCTATGACAAAAGAAGAAAACGATGTGTTGTTTAATCTGTTGAACAAATATGAAAGGGTTGAGAAAGAAACAACTCATCCTTATATTAAAACGATAGCGAAACAACGACAGACATCAATAATGGATTTATTGGGATTTAGGGAAAAAGAAAGATGAGTGTGTCCGCTTTAAATAGCCACTATCGGAAAGAAATCAGACAAGGTAATTATCCGATATGCTATTTGTGCGGACAACCTATCACGAAACAAAACGAAGTCAGTCAAGACCATTTAATCCCGAAATGTATATCACACGATAACCGACGAATAAACCTAGTGGTGACTCATAAGTTGTGTAATAACGCAAGAGGGTGTATGTCGGTTCAGGAGTGGTTTGATAGACAAAGGTCTTGACATTCCATTCTTTATACTGTATAAATGAATACAGGTGAAACCAACACACCTTTCATTTGTTGGGATTTTTATAGATTTACCTTTGTTAAAATTAGCTGTGGCACCCCAGAAATTATTTTTGGGGTGTTTTCATTTTTAACTTGACACTGTTTTCATTTTGTTATATAACTATCATTGTGAAAGGGGTTACTATGAATTACTGTTTTGATTTGATAGATAAAAAATTCGACATACCAAAATTGGTATGTGAGATAGCAGAACGTGTTAAAACCGAGGCTTCTTACGGTATTCACACTGCTCGTATTACAAACTTAACGTTGCTCGCAGGGAAAGTCACCGTAGAGTTCCATATTTCCGGAACTGACTACGCAACGTTTACATATAGATTAGATGTTCCGTACTTTGAAAACGCTTTTCGTGAATTGATTTCTATGATGGGTTGTAGAGAAGAACCACCTTACTGGGACGAGTTTGAGTTTCGTGAATTTCTGAAACGAATCGTTGAAAATAATAAAGAAACCCAATTTAAAATTCATCACAATTTCGATTCTCTTGTTATTTTAGGAAAGGTAATTTAAATGATTTTAGTGTACGATACAGAAGTTTTCAAATACGATTGGATGTTGGTCGCAGTCGATTTGATGACAAAGGAAGAAACCGTTATTATCAACGATTCGCAAAGACTGAAAGATTTTTACGAATCGCATAAAAATTATATATGGGTGGGTTTTAACTCTCGTCATTACGATACTTGGATTATAAGAGCGTTGTTGAAAGATTATAACCCGTATGATATGTCCAAATGGATTATCCAAGCAGATAAAAAGGGTTGGGAATATGACCGTTCTCTATCCAAAATCCAACATTACGATTACGATGCCCGTTGGTCGAACATTGTCCCCGGGTTAAAGACTTTAGAGGCCTTTATGGGGGACGATATTCGTGAAACAACGGTGTCCTTCGATATAGACAGACCTTTAACCGAAGAAGAATTACAAAGAACGTTGAAATATTGCCGTCACGACGTGAACGAAACGATGAAGGTGTTTGCTCACGCAAAGAACGAATTTAACGCACATTTCAGCCTCGTGAAAGAATTTAATTTGGAATTAGCCACGGTCAGTAAAACGAACGCACAGTTGACTGCTTTGATTTTAAATGCGCAACGTACAGAACGGAACGATGAATGGGATTTTGAATTAGAAGAACCTTGCAATCTCCTGAAAAAATATAAATACATCGCAGATTGGTTCCGTGACCCTGCGAATCGTAATCCGACTGCAAGTTTTGAAACAGAGGTTGCAGGCATTCCGATTAAATATGCTTGGGGTGGTTGTCACGGTGCGAAACCCAATTATTTCGCTTCCGGTAATTTCGTTCACTGCGACGTGAACTCTTATTACCCCAGTCTTATGATTGAATGGGGGTTATTGTCCAGAAACTGCCGCACGCCTGAAAAGTTCAAAGAGATTTATGAAAAACGTCTGGCGTTAAAACGTGCCGGTAAAAAAGCAGAACAGGCCCCGTATAAAGTTATTTTGAACTCGACATACGGTGCGAGTGGGGATAAGAATAACGCTTTATTTGACCCAAGACAGGCTCATCGGGTATGCGCCAACGGACAAATCTTTTTAACACTCCTCATTGAAATGATGGAAGGTGTTGCAGAGGCATTCAACGTGAATACCGATGGTGTGTTCTTCAACATCACAGATTTGAGTAAGTTGGATGATTATTACCGCATTTGTAAAGAATGGGAACAAATTACAAGAATGGGTTTGGGACACGACAAATACACTCGTGTATGGCAACGTGATGTTAACAACTATATCATCGAATTGGAAAATGGTGAGTTAGAACAGAAAGGCGCTGTGGTTAAAAACACATCGGTGTTGGATAACGACTTACCTATTGTGAACAAAGCCGTTGTGAATTGGTTTGTTCGTGGTGTTCCACCCGAAAAAACAATCCAAGACTGCAAGGATTTGCAAGAATTCCAAAAGGTGTTTAAGTTGTCCAACAAATATAATTACGCTATGCAGGGTTGTACCTTCCAGACGGTAAAAGGTAAAAAACTTTGGAACAGCGATGGGGTTGTTCTGAATGACAAATCTTACCGAGTCTTTGCGAGTAAAGAACCGACGGGTGCCGTTTACAAAAAGAAAACGGATAAGAATCCGGAAAAGTTCGCAAACTGCCCAGACAACTGCTTTATCGAGAACGATTCGGTTGCAGGTGTTAGTACTGAAGATTATCCGCAGTTGGATAAACAATGGTATATTGACACAACTTGGTATCGAATCCGTCAATTCAAAGGAGAAGTGAAATGAAAAAATCTCCTCTTTGGAAACAATGTGAAAAAGTTGTATTCGAACATTTTAACAACGATTTTGGGAAACAATCCGTTGCGTATAGGTTCACGGACTCGGCCGACATAAATAGACAATCTTACAAGAAAGGGGTACGATTCGTTGTAACTGAAATAACGAATCCGTCTGATTTCATAGTAACGTGTAATGGGGTTACCTTTTTTGCGGAAGTCAAATGCACTTCTGACGAAAAGGGGGTGAAACCGACCTTGCTCAAACAGCAGGGCGGTAGTCGCAGACGTATCACTGCGGCAGGTGGGGAATTCCTGTATTTTATATACAGCGCTCATCACAAAGAATGGTACAAAGTTCACGCCAGCGATTTTATCGATAAGGACAAAACCGTAACGTGGGACGAATTGAAAAATTGTAAATACACAAAATTGAAAGGGAAATTGAAATGAGAGACATTTGTGTCGACTTGGAAACGACCAGTACCGACCCGTATCACGGGGCAATCGTGCAAATCGGTGCGGTTAAATTTGATTTATTCACCGGTGAGGTTGGGGAAACATTCAGCGTTGCGTTGAAAATCCCTAAAAACAGGTTCTGGAGTGAGGGTACTCGTTCCTTTTGGGGTGAACGCCTCCCACTGTTTAACAGCATAACAGAGAACGCCGTAGAACCGAAAGAAGGGTTTACATCATTCATCGAGTGGGTGCAGAAAACACCAGACCCACATTTTTGGGCTAAACCTATTACATTTGATTTTAACTGGGTGCAATCTTACTGCGACCAGTATGATATTAAAATCCCGTTTGCCTTCTGGAAAGCACGTGATTTGCGGTCGTTTATGTTGGGTGTGTACGCACCGGAACCTTTACCGAGAATTACAATGAAAGGGTCTCTACTCGAACACGATGCTTTATCGGACGCTTTGAGTGAGGCGATGTGGGCTATCGAAACTTATCGTGAATTAAGAAAGAGGAAAAACAAATGAACAAATATTATCATTTACACCGAGAGGAATACAAAAAAACCGCATTGGAGTATTATGAAAAAAACAAAGAAGAAAGGAAAAAGAAGATGAATGAATATTACCAAACCCATAGAGAAGAAATCTTAAAAAAAGCGAAAGAAAAGAATTCAAAATACATAGCCAAAAGTAAGAAATACAAAACCGAGGAGGGGTTGTGGCGCTTGCTGAACTCTGTCGCAAAGAAAAACAACCTGATGATTGGTTATAATGCCGACCGTATTGTTTCGGCAAAACTCCGAATGTTGAAGGATGATTTAAAACGTTGTCCGTGCGACAACAACCCCGAATCGTTGCGTTGGTGTGGTTCTGAAAAATGTATCACCGAATGTAAACAAAACGGGAAATGTCATTGTGGTTTATTTTATTACAATAAAAACGAGGTAAAAGCCAATGCGATTGTTGAAGACTGAAACTTGTGTGTTGGTTGGGGACATACACCTCGGCCGTACTTTCAAAACGGGTGTCCCATTGGATAGACGTGGTGAGATTGAGGAAACTTTCAAAAGTGCTTTTGTAGAAAGTTTGAAGGCGTGTGAAGGGAGGAAATTGTACGTGCAATTAGGTGACCTTTTCGACAATTTCAAAGTACCGTACGATTTACTGCTGTGGACTTACGAAACGATTACGGATTACCGCCGTTTGGACTGTGAATATTATTTCATAGCAGGAAATCACGATTTGTCACGTAATCCGGAAGATGTGTCTGCCATACAGGTGTTGGCTTTGATGTTGGAGTCAATCCCCAACGTTCACTTTGTGTTAAATGATGTTGTGAACTTACCAGCGTTTGGCTTTTCTTTGGTGCCGTGGAGTTACAGCAAACCCCTTGAGGAATTACTGAAATGTTGTACCACGAACTACATTCTGGGACATTTCGAAGAACCTTTAAATCCGGCTGTGGTCGCCTCAGATTCAAACTTTATAAGCGGACACATTCATTTACCTCATCTAAACGGGAACGTGAACTTCATAGGTAGTATTTTACCGATAGCATTCGGCGAAAACGACTGCAACGACGAAGGGATGATTACGGTAACGCTCGATGAACTCGAAGGGATGAAAGAGGAGGATTTGAGTCAGCGCCGTGTTCGGGTTATTTTGAAAAACGATGAAACGTTGCCGGCAGACATCAACTGCTTGCAGTTAATCGCCAAAAAAGAAACCTCTGAGGAAGAAGGTGTACAATTAGAAGTTAATTTAGAAGAATTTAATTTTGAAGAATTATTTAGAAAATATCTGGGGCCGTCCGGTAAAACAGATGAGTTGTGGGCAAAATATTTACGATTGAAAGGATGAATGTATTATGATTAAAAGATTATTATTGGAGAATTTCGTTAAACACGAGCACAGAGAGATAATATTCGAAAAAGGTTTAACCGCTATTTCGGGTAAAAACGGTGGTGGGAAATCCTTAATCCAAGAGGCGATTCGTTTTGCTTTGTTCGGAACGGCCGCACTTCGGGGTAAAGTAACCGATTACGATAAACGTTTAAAGGTGACGATGAGTTGTCAAATCGGGGACAAGGAGTATGAAATCATCCGGACTTTGAAAGACTGCTCGTTCAATGGCGTTGTGGGTACGACTGCTTGCAACAAGGCTATCGAGGATGTCTTGGGTTTCGGTATGAATGTTTTTGATATGGGTTGTTGCGCTAAGCAGTCTGAAATCACACGTTTGGGTGATATGAAACCGACGGAACGTAAACAAGCGGTTGACAAACTCATCGGTTTAGATACTTTAGAACTATTGAGAAAAGAAGTAAAGCAAACTATATCTGAATTACGGGGACGTAAAGAAGGGCTGGAACGATATATGACAGAACCAGTTGAGCCGACAAAACCCCTAGGCTACGTCCCCAGTTCCCAACTCGAAACGGAATTGCGTACGGCGCTCGACAATAAAGCAAGACACGACGCTTTAATCGAAACGTTTATGGCTTGTCCGCAAATCCCACCGGTTGAACCCACTTTCGATATGGAAAAACCGGCAGGAGACCCCACGACAAAACATTTAAAAAATATGTTAGCCAATACGGTAGCACGACTGCTCGCACTTGGCGCAGACCAACCTTGTCTTGAAGACACCGGTTTGCTCGAACGTGAATTGGAACATACCCTTGCGTGGGAAAAGTTTTTGGATTTAGAACAACCCACTATGATAGAGGAGGAATGTACTCGAATCGAAGAAGAATGGCTCGAATACAACTCTTGGTTACGTTCTGAAAAAGTCACGTGTCCGAAATGTGGGGAAACGTTCGCTCTCAGCGGTGTAAGTGAGAAAGAAAAACCGAGCGTTGATTTAGAGGAAGTGAAAAGACAGAAAGCGTTGATAACACAATGGCGTTTGCGCCCCACCTGTCCGAAACCGACGGGGGAACTGGGACCAGAGCAGTTGCGTTCTAAAATAGATGCAGTCCGTGAAAAGAGGAAAAACCACGAGGCCTATTTGGAAGTAATTGCTGATTTGGCTAAAATCGAACCCTGTGATTATGATGCTTGGGATAGATACAACGAAGCGGAAAAGAACTATCGTATCCTGAAAAACAAGTACGACCTCGAACTGCGTGCATATCAACACGGCCAAGAATTGCTGGGTAAAATAGCAGAGTTGTCTGAAAAGATTAAAGGTGTCGAAATCGAGCAGTTACAAGAACTACACCGGACGTTCTTGCAGTACGAAACAGAACACGCCACCTATCTCACGTTGAAGAAACGGTACGACGAGTTGGTGGTCGAACACAACGAACTGGAAAAAGAACTCGAATGTTACACGAAAGCGGACGAAGGTTTGGTTGAACTCAAATCGAAAATCAAACTATACGTCATCCCTTCACTGCAAAAGGTGGCGACAGAACTCGTTACCGAAATGACGGAAGGTGAACTCAACGAAATGAAGATAACGGAAGATTTCGAAGTCACGTTGAATGGCAAGGAATTAAATCTCTTATCCGGTTCGGAAAAAGCGGTTGCCAATTTGGCGTTGCGTTTGGGTTTAGGGTGTGTTTTGACACACAAAATCTTCAACGTCTTTTTGGGGGACGAAATCGACGAATCGATGTCGGATGAACGTGCAACGTTAGTGTCCGATTCGTTACATAAACTGTTGGGACAAATCAACCAAATTATTCTGATTTCTCATAAAGATATTGTAGCAGACCATTATATTTCTGTTGACAATAAGGAATAAGTGTGTTATTGTAGATTTAGGAAAACGAAATACCCCCGACATTCAGACATAACTCGTTTTCCTAAAATAGAAACCCCCGTTACGCACCCAGACTTTTTGGGTGCGTAATTTAAATTCCGATATATGCGTTTATGTTACGTAAGAAGTCGTACACTTTTTGTAAGGCGTTTGTGTCGTTTAAACGGGGACCCAAATCCCGAATGGAAAAATAACCATTTGTTCCGGTATAATTTGTACCTGCGTGTACGTTTGATGTTCCGTATTGGAAACTGGGTACACCACCGTTCGTTATTCCGTATTTATCTTCCAATAAGGATTTAACAGCCGGTGCGGTTGAGATTCCACTGTGGATGTGAATTGCTGCGTGACCTGCGTTTCCGTTACCCCGAACCGTTGTGGAGTGTATCGTAAATACCCCACCGTTGTTCGTGTTTACAGTTAACGTACCACCAGCGCCTATAACAGGCGAGCCACCGTGCCACCCATCCGAATTACCAGTACCCGTTGTTAAAGCACCGCCACCTGCGTTTATTAACGTTGTGTTCGTGTCAACGTAAACGAAAGTGGAGTTCGTTCCGGCGTAACCACCGTTACCACCAAAACCGGCCTTACCCATTGTACATTTATAAGTACCACGTTTGAGGTAGACAATTCCAGCGAATGCGGCACCACCACCACTCGATAGGTGATAGTAAGAGTTCGTTCCAGAACTTTCCCCGCCGTTTGCGTAACCACCGCTCGCACCGGATATAATGAGTTCAAAATACGAAGGCGTTTCCACCGTGAATGTTAACGGTGTCGCAACAGTCGGACTTAACGATTGGTTGAAGTTCTGATTGAATAATGACAATTTTCTGGGCAACAATATGCGTTTGTTTGCGTTGAAGTCGCTTTCTGCGTTCGCACCCTTCGTCGTCAAATTACCCGTACTTGTATATAAAATCGCATCGGGGTTTTGCCATAACACTGAAAAGAGTTCTTTGTACGCAACGTTTCTATACGTCCCACCAGACAAATTCCCACCCATAGTAAACCCGTCACCCAGCAGTAGACATCCGTTGCGAGTGTCGTTGCGATAACTGTAAAAAATATCACCCGTGCTGAATTGGTCGTCCACGAGAATGCTTGCTTTGAATTTGGATAGCGTTAATTCCTCATCCGGAATATCGGACCCGTCTATTTTATTCTGCAACGCCAACTCACCCAAACCGATTGAGTTCCGGCAGTCCGTTACATTTGTGGTTTTGAAATTGTTGTTGAAAAACTTGCTCATCGTAACGAAAGCGTTGTGGGATATTAAACCTTGACCGCTCACAGCAACGCCAGCAAATCTTGTTAAATTCTCATTTAAAGGTTGCATTACTCGTTTGATTGAATCCGAATTCGCAATCCTGTGGGAAAAATCTATTACAACATCATCTTTTGAGTCGTGCACCGTGTTCAACGTTTTGGTTGCTAAGTTCAGATAAAAAAGATATTGTATAGGCGAAGTGAACGCTGTATATCCGCTCATTGTTGAAAGAACTGCTCGGTCTCTTTCCAACAAACGCAAAAGACCGGTGTCTATGTAATCTGTGCTTGAAACGTCCTCAAATACCCTACTCATTATATTTTTATCCTATATTTTGTCGTTAAAGATAAAGGGTTGATGTTGCTTAAAAAGGTTATTGTTTTGTTTTCTGTCCAGTCGGCTTCAGCGCTGGCACCTTTACCGGAAGAAATGGAGAAAGAGTCCCCAATCCAATTCCACAAGAGAACGAATAAATCGTGGTATTGTGCGCCTTTATATGAGGCGTTTGAACCGGAACTGCCTATAGAGGAATTAACGGTCATATCAATCCAACCGTCTTCATTTCCGGCGTAAGAGAATACTTCTTTTATATCACCTGTTTTGAATGCGTGTTCTGCCGATATGGGGGTGAACGCTAATTTTTCTAATGTAATTGTGTCGTCCGTGATGTCCGAATTTTCGATTTTAGATTTTGTCGCCAAAGCGCTTAAACCCAGCAACGTTCTAACTGCTTGGGCGTTTGCAGACCCCAAGATGTTTTTACCCAACGTTGTAAGTTGGAAGGTCGACATTTCGCCGTCTTTTATGAAAAAAGGAACTGCGTTTGCCTCGGAAGAGACGTTTGAGAAAGCCGTCAGGTTATCATTCAACGGTTGGTAGAGCGCCGCAACTTCTTCTGTGTTTAGAATAGGACTGCTGTAATCTAAGACAACCTCCCATTGAACTGGATTCGTTGAGGTTAAAACATATAGTGTCTTTAAATCGGTTCTGTTACAAATCCGACCTACCATATCTTCGGATAAGGAAGTAGGGAAAGACGTACCGGAAGAAAACGTCACGGCGGATAAATCTCGGTTTAGCAGTTTACTCAACGAATCTTTAATAATGTCCGTCAGTTTAACGTCTTCAAATAAGTCCATCTTTCCCTCTCTTTTATTTTTTCTTGTTCTCTTTTTGCTTTTCAGCGTACGTTTTAACGACGGGTTCGGCTTTTGTGAACAAAGATTTTACTTTTGTCCAGAAAGCGTCATCCTTCGTTGTCGGTGTGAGGGTCGCAATAGCAACACCCAACGCAATGACCGCACCACAGATTGCTAAAATAGATTCAAGATTGTTTGTAATAAAATCTAACATTTAGACCTCCTTCATTACAAAATCAAAATAACACAAAAAGAAACTCTTGTCAACGATTACTTCGAAATCTCATCGAACGTGAGTTGATTGGCTAATGTTTTTTGCGCAAAAGTTTCCCAACTCGAGTCGTCGCCCCCTAATTCTGCAATTCTCAAAAGTTCTTCTTGTGTATAAGGGGTGTACCACGAGGTGCAAATGGATGAAAATCTCCTCGTGGTACAAGCAGTCAGCGTTGAACAGAGAAGTAGGAGGATTACCGCTGACTTGCTTTTCTTTTTCACCTCCTCGGTGAGTTCCTTCAAACTTTTTGCGTTATTCTTTTTTGCGATGTGAATTACCTCGGCCGAACTTTCGACTTCTTTTTGTTGTCCGCTTTTACGACCCAGAAAAAAAGCCAAAATTGAAACGAGTGCGATTAAAACGTATTCCATATCACAACCCCGCTAACAACATTCCACCACGGATTTCTTCCTCGGCGTAAGGTTGAATTCCGTTTTCGTGTAAAATAATGGCGCTTATTAACAGATACATCACATCCGGCTGTAACGCATTGATGGGTTCGATGGGGCCAACGCCCAGTTTTTGTGAGACGTGTCGGATGTAATAATCCGTTTCATTTTCTACGGGTGGTGCGTACCGATTTATGATACCTTGGATTGTGTTTATCCCGTAGAGTTTGTTATAATTCATAAGAATTTTACATAAAGCCCGTATACCGTATTTTGCCGAAATGAAAACACAGAAGGCTTTGTCTAACTCATTTGAGTAGGGATGTAACCCTTCCCAATTTTCCCCGTGACGAATGTTTCCGGGGTTACAGTTTCTAATTCCACGTGGGGTTTTTTTCATATATCCTCCTTCTATGGGTTATCCTAAAAATAAGATAACCCATACGGTAGGATTTGTCAAGACAAATAGTCCTTTTTATTTTGAAAATACCATTTGGCTTTTCCGGGTTTTGTGAAATCTTTATCGTTTAAAAAGTCTTTTGCTAATTCGATATAAGTTTCAACACCCCAACCGGAATGGTAGTAATCGCTATACACCATATTCAGGACAACGAACCAGTCATAACAACGGAAGTTTTTACCTTCGAGATTGACACCAAATTTATGGGCCGCTTCTTTGGTTTGTTCGTACGTCCAATGGGGTCCACGTGTTCCGTCTGAATTGACAAAACCGGCCACGATTTCGTGCGCTTCTTCCTCGCTGATGTAAGGAGATAAGGCTTCGTGAACCTCTGCTAACATTTCCTCCACTTCGTGTGGATGGTGTGTGCGCATATCTTCCACAAAATTGGACATAATACACAGTGCATCTTCCATAGCCACATTAGAGGCCGTGTCCAGATGGTGATTGAATATTTCCTTTAGGGTTTTCTTGTTTTCCATTAAAATTCTCCTGTGTTAATTTTAAATCGTTATTTATTTGTTTTATAATTTTCTTGGCGGTGTTCCGTCCTTCTTTTGTATAGATGAACCACCCCAAGGCTAAATCTGCTATAAGTTGCAAGCGTCCGAACATATTTCCTCCTAGGAAGGTTCGACGGGGACGAATCCTCCGCGGGGTTTGTGCCTTGCACGGCGTGTTCAAAACAAGCACGTGGTTAGCCGTTCCGTTACCCATATACCCGACGTAGGTTACCCCACGTTGTAAGGTGTTGGAGTAAACGGGGTTTCCGAATTTATCCCACAACGCAACTTGAGCCGTCGCACCTGCTACGGTCATATTGACTACGACCGGCAGAGGTTCTGTTGCTGGGTTCACGATTTGTGGGCTTATCACGAAACAAATTTTCCGTGTGTTCGAAAACGTAGGAAGATTTGACGGGGTTAGCACGAGATTTGTTCCGTCCACTACGGCTGTAATCAAACAATATTTTCTCGTCATAGTATTCCCTCCTTCAAACTATAAAGTCCCACACGGACTGCAAGAACCGCAAGAACCGAAACCGTTGAGGTTGGAGATACCCAAACCATTGATAACGGCAGAGTTCGGGCAAACAGCGGCCACACCACTTAAAGCAGGTTTCGGCAACATATTGCAACGAACGTCAGCGATAGCAGACGAAATTGGCGCTAATTGTTCTTTGACGAACAACTGATTTTGCAATTCGGCAACCTTCATTTGAGATTTGCTTAATTCGTCACGCAAACCTTGGTAGGCGTAGAAGTCAATCTTGGCCTGTGTTGCGTTAGAAGTTGCAGCAATCAATTCACGAGTTGTCGCAGCCTGTTGTTCTACCAAATACTGCGTTGTAGCCGTATTTGCGATGTTTTGTTTTTGTGCCTCACAGATGGCTTTATAATCTTCAAAACCGTAACCGTTTACACCACCGTCAAAGAAACCGGCGTTTCCATAAGCACGGTTCGGGCCGAAACCCATTCCGCCACTCCAGAAGACGGCAAACAGTATGATTAAGAAAATTACAAGACCCCAGTTAGAGGATGTTAAAGATGAAGTATTATCACCCATAGTTTTTCTCCTTTTGTTATGAGACTCGTTTTAATTTTTCAAGGGTTTTTTGTAACTCTTGAAGTTCCGACCCCTGCGGAGTCCCGTTCGTTGGGGTCGGAGGTGTAGCCTGCAACTGCTCTAGCATTGCTTTTGTTTCGGCAACGTCGAGTCCGAGCGGTTTGAGAACCGAACCGGCCAGAGGGTTAGCAAGCAATCCCTGCAATTTGTTTATAACTGCGGGGGACACGTTTGCTTTTTTCAACGCATCTTGTGGCGAGGACGATGAGGACATAATTTGAGATGCCACATCATAGGCTTGACTTAACGCTTGGCTCTTTCCTTGTCCCAGAAACTTGTTGGCAAACGTCATTAGTAGATTTTTGTTTATCGACATTTTTATTCTCCCGTTGTTCAATTTTGATTATTTTCTCATTGAGCGATGTTACTGTTGACACAAGCGTTTGGATGGTGCTTTGTAATTCAGCATTTATCTCCTCGGCAGTTTTAGGCCGAGTTAATATTTTATGCTCGTAAAGCACTTCTTCAAACTTTTTGGCTGTGTCGATTGCTTTCTGGTGTTCGTCCATCACGACTCCCACCTGTTGGTTTACTTGGTTGAAGATTTTTCCATTCTGGATATATCCCCAAAATAACCCTTGATTTGTTTCCATAGTTCGACTCCTTTTCTTATGGCTACAATTCGACAATAACCCGAATGCGTTAGAAAGTGAAGTTGCGAATCGGGTGCGAAAAAGACGTGTGTGTTGACAACGTTGGGGTAATGTGCTAAAGTGGATTCGTTAAAACGCATAGAATCGGGTGCGATAAAACACCCTAGTTTAGGGACAAAAGGATGACCCTAAATGATTTCAATCCTTCAATTCATCAGACATTGGAGATTGATATGTCTATACCTTTAACAGAAAGAAATAAATTAGCAACAGATTTAGAGAAAATGTGTTTACCCGGTTTAATTGAATTATGCGATTCGGCAGGTCTTACGAGAGCGCAGAAAAGCGTAGTGATAGAGCGTTGTAACCGTGGCGTAAGTGTCGAGCAGTGTGTCGATAATCTCGGTATGTGTGAGACGTGTGTAAAGAAATTTTACCGCATTGGTTTGGAAAGACTTTACGATTACAAAATATATCTTGCAAAAAGGAAGTAAATATGTTAAAAAGAAAGAGTAACCGATTACATCACGGAGGGAAAAGTATTATGGATTCTATTACAGGAGTCTGGGAAGCAATTATAGCATTAGCCGGTGGTTTGTTTGTTATGGCACCCTATGTGTACACGAGGGCGAGTCGCAAGGAATTAAAAGAATCTGAAGAAAAGATGGCAACGAAATTGCAGTTACGTGAATTCAAAGAAGACGTAATGCGTTATTTTGATGACAGATGGGGTTCTTTATCTCAACGAATGGACGACCGATTCGATGCAGTCATTGAGTTGATAAAAGCCAAGCACGCAAACGATTCGAACGATTCAAGGCGAAAAAGACGTTAAAAATACCCTCCCGTATTCGCTGTGCTTTTGCCTTTAGCGGGGAGGGCTTAATCTCTATTCTTCAGGGTACGGATAACGATTCGCAATGTCTTCCGAACGGCGTTTAACTTCTGCGATATAGTTCGCTTCATCTTCTTCCGTCCAAGTGCCTAGAATTGTTTTTCTGTCTTTTTGTGCGTGTAAAACGTCAATCTCTTTAATGTATGCTTGTTCACGCAAGGTAGAGATTTCTTCACGAGTTGGTGCAGGTTTTTCTACCACCTCATTGTCAATAATGACAAGAGTTCCATTGTTTAATCCTTCAACTTCTTCATCTGACAAAATCTTTTCAACTGAATCAAGCGTTTCAATTTCTTGCATACTGCCGTCAATAATAGTAAATTTCCCTCTATTATCATCAACTAATTTCCAAGCCGAACCGTCAAAAATAACCGCTTTCCCGTCTTCTTTATCAAGAGGTTTTTCAAATGTAGCATTTGCAGGCAACAAATAAACATCTTCGCCTTTTAACTGTGTTTCAAGTGGGTCAATAAAGGCTTCTTCTTCTCTTAAAAATTCTTTTGTTTCTTCGTCGTAAATATAAACTAACATTTTTAAACCTCCTTAATACTTAATGTAATACCGCATTGTGAGTGCTGGTGGTTGAACGGTTGTGCTTGCACCATAAATTGCGTTTGAACGGGAAGCATCCATATGTAAATTACCGCAATAATAAATACCATTACCCTCGCCGTTTCTTACTCCAGCATCGTTATACAAACACCCCGTGCTTGTTGGGGATTCCGTTGTATAATACTCAACGCTATCTATCCGACCATAAATGTTCGGCAATCCTGCGGCTTTGCTTGTCCCTGCTGTTCCACTACCTTGAATGAATTTATCTGTCAAATTCGGCAAGTTAAAAGTCGTTGAGCCGTTACCCGTTCCGTATGTTGTCCCAATCTTTGCGAATAAAGCGGCGTATGTCGTACGGGAAACAGCCGAACCATTACAAATTAAATAACCGCTAGGGGCTGAGTTTGCAGCATAGGCAATAACAGTCCCAACTGGTGTTATAACTTCTTTCCCGTCCCAAGTCAAAGTGCCACCACTACTCAATACGAGAGCTTTTGCCCCGTTTGTTGGGTCGCTTGCTGCAATATTCAATTCAACAGTTCCGTTGCTTTTAAGCTTAGGTTGCATATAAGAAACGCGTACACCGCTTTTATCGAAGAACGGAACAGATGCCATATGCCAAGTGTCTTCCGAAGGACTTAATGCTGTTTGAGTATCTTTTAAAGTTATGCTACCAGCTACAACTCCACCAGCACTCGTGATAACGTCTTTCCCGTTCCAAGTCAACGTGCCTGTGAAGTTCTTATTCCCACCAATATCTTGGTCGCCATAACTTAACACAGCATCATTATAATCAACTGCGTGGAATGGGTTCTTAGAGTTGAATGAGGTTATTCGATTGCTTCCGTCTGTGCTATATGTAGCAAATACTAAATCATTACGAACATCCCCGGAGTGAGTTTTAATTAAATTGTTTTCATCATCATAAATGTAATTAGAGTCATAATTAAAAAATTGTGCGTTTTCATAAATACCAATTTTATAATCTGTTACGTTTGTTCCAACATCGGTTCTTGTTAGAACTTTAGTTAAACTTATTTCTATATTCTTCAAACTTCCATCGGCCTTTCTACCGTTCGGAATAAGTCCTTTAACACCAGGTAAAGCAAATACTGTAGAACCGATATAACCAAAGCCGTTGAAGACTTGGTCGATGGATGTGATACCGTTTGCACCACTTACTGAAACAACGCCTAGTGGAAACGTACAATCATAAACCAGTATTCCTTCAGTGCCTTCTATTTTTCGCACCTTATTGTTTGCTGTATCATACCAAACTTGCCACGTACCAGATGGTACAGTTAACCCTGATGAGAAGCTTTCTTTTTTAAGCATACCAATATACGAACCATCTGACCTTAAATATATAATTCCTTTTCCTTGAATATTTGTGGAAGTTATATTTTTATCAGCAGTTACCGTCAACACATCAAACTTCCCAGCACCATTCGGAACATAAACTTTCGAACCAGCCTTTAAGGTCAACGTCCCATTGTTCAATTCCAGTTTAATATCCTGCGGTATATACGTTAGGCAGTTGGTGATTTGAGTTTTGTCCAAAGAATTGTTCTTAACATCGTTCAGCTCTTTCTTTGTTGCCACAGAACGGAACGTCCAAACGACAGAACCGTCGGTACGTGTAGCGCCGTCAGTAACAGTCCCACTCGTATCTAATTGCCCGACAGCACTCGTCCCAGCCGTCGTACACTCTAATAAAAAGTCACCGTGATACTCGCAGAAACATTTGTCACTAACCTTGTAAGCCGTACTACCCTTACGAATACCGACCTGACTCCTTTCAATCTTGTCGGCATTCAAAGCGTCAACCATATCGTTGACTTTTTCGTATAAAGCACCGTCCGCTAAATCCGTCTTCGTGATTTTATTGTAAGAACTCATAACACTCTCCTCTAATAACCATCAACCAACCAGTCTATAGTACCATTAACATATACAGATGAATTTGTCAACGATAATAAACCAACCGTGAAACTATCTAACCCACTTTCTGTGACAACGATGTTGCAAGGTTCACTCGCCTCGACTAAAGAACACAACACCTTCGTCTCCTTGTAAAACTTCTTCTTCAACTTCACAGTCGAAGTACCTTCACCTAAACGCAACGTACCCTTCTCTATCGTATCCGGAACGTCTATGTGTAAAGTACTACCTATGATTCCGAATCGACCCTCCACCGGAGGTAACGACATCTGAACACCTACGATTGCGTTCTTGTATTCATACTCGCCGGGTATCAACGGTCTTAACGGGCTGTAATTCAAAGGTGTATCGCTGTTCAAATAATCGGAAACACCTTCCTCACCAACCGTATAATTTTCTAATTCAACATCATACAAAATTAAAGCACCCGACTCCTCTTCGCCGTCGGAAAATTCCACAAAACCCTCGTTTATCGTCCGCTTAATCTTTCGAGTCGAAGTCTCCCCAACGCTAATAGCCTCGCCGTCTTTCACTAAAACGGTTTTGTTTTTACCCCAAGAATAATAATCTTCTTGTAACTCAACGTCCCCAGAGACAAGTTCTAATTCTTTGAGGTCTTCATACGTATAAGGGTCTTTATTTCGTATGATTTCTGTCATCTATCTACACCGTAAAAGTAAATTCCTGTGTATATTCGTCGTCAGCGCCAATCTCAATGCTCGGTGAAAACAACACTCGGTCAAACATAACCCCACCTACATCGGAGTTAAACACACCGCCCTCTGTTATCACACCGGAAACGCCACCCTTTGCATACGTCGTTTTCACGCTAAAAGAATTACCATTGCCGTCATAAGTAAACGTCCCCGCCTTACGACTAGATTCGTTCACTAACTTCGTCATAGTCGGTGTCGTAGCACCCGTACCCTTGCCGATTGCAACCCAACCCAATGGGTTTGGACGATTCGAACCCGTCATAATAAGGGATTTGATGATGAAGTCTTTACCGACGTTCACAATCATATTAGAGTTTTCCACAACATCAACCTTGCCGTTGGAACGCTTTATGATGGCCCGACCGACACCTTTTAATTTAATATTACTCATATTTTCCTCCAAATCTTAAGTTCGTAAACTCTCCGAGGGGTTTCGCATTTACTTCCCCTTTACCGGATAGTTTAACATATTCTACGAAATAATCAAGTTTTAATTTGTCCGCACTTTGTGTCAATACGACAGACACGAAATCCCCGTCGCTAAAATATGTTATAGGACACACGATTTCCACGCCGTCGCTACGTTTCACGATGATTTCATTTTGTGAATATAAATATACCAAAATAGAACCGTTCGTACCGCTCAAACGAACGAGTGGAATTCTCCACGAAACATATTTATGAACTTTAAATCTGAATTTAAGCGTAAATTCTTCCGGAACTTCAACGTCGTTTTCAACCTTCATCATCCGATGAACCTTCAAACCGAGACCGTATCGCCCCGAACCGTAGTTCACATTTTCACTCACAGTCGGACTTACTTCACCCGTCATATCCTTGAGCGTTCCGTTGAGACGGAAACCCAAATACGATAAATACTCGCTCGTCAATTCATAACTTATCATAGGTTGAATTTCGCCCATACTAGAGCCGATTGAGGTCGAGTTCAACCAATTTTGTCCGGCCGCTTCCTCAGATGCCCACGTATATTTCAAATCCTCGAATGTTAATCTCGTGCCGAACTTAAATCCTTCCGTTTCGTACCAATTTCGGGCCCGTGTTAATTCCGGTAATTTCACTTCGAAATAATGCTCTGCGAAATACACATCCTGTTTCATCGCCAAAATATCTTCGAACTCGGTCGGTTCCAAGTTGCTCGTCGTACCACTCCACCCATCTTCGACGTTATCTAATTCCAAAATAACATTGCGGTTTTGATGTAATTCCAACCTCGCCTCAGCGTAACGATACGCAGAAGAATAAATACCTGCTTTTGAAACAGAACGTATCATAAATCCGGCATCACCATAAGAGGGATTCAACACCGTTTGGTTAAAACCGCTGACTTTGAACAATTTAATACCCGAGTCCCAACTTTCGCCGATTCGCACCTCGTATTCAACGCCATTCTCAGCAGGCGCAACCCAATCGAAACGCAAACTGTCTAAGTTCGGTGTAACGAAGAAAGAGGTAACGTTCTGTGGTTTCGCAAGTTGGATGGAAACCGTCGGGTAGTTCTCACTGTAATTACCGAGAACGTCTATCGCTTTAATTGTGAAATATGTGTTTTCGGTAACCACGCCGGTGTAAACGTATTCTGTACCCACCGTGTAGGTTACGATAACTTCACCGTCTTCCCAAACTTCACCCTTACGGATTTCGTATCCGATTAAATCGGCATCGGGAACTTCGTCCCATTTGAATACGATGTTATTGATGTTCGCCTCGGCTCTGAAGTTCTGAACATCAGCAGGGGGTTTGGAAACGTCTTCGATTTCGTACACAAATACCGGTGCATTCTCGAAGTTGGGGACTTTCCCGAACGTCGTTTTCGGTAAAATTTTAAATTCGTACGTACCCATCGGATGGTCGATTAAGGTATCACCGTAGAAAACTTCTCGTTCTAACCAAGTTTCTTCACCCTGCAAACGAGAATAGACTTTGTAAGTACCGGTGTAATAGGGGTAATGCTCTTTGTCTAATACGGCATCGACTATCGTGTGCATTTGTTTGGAAGTCGTGACAAACGTTTGTGTGAACTTCACGTCTTTGACTTGTGGAATAATGCTGTAAGATGGGAGTTTCGTGTAAACCTCATCTTCCATTACGACAGCCAAATCAGCCTTTTGCTGTTTGTCTCGGTTGATTTCCGTTGCCGTTATGCTATACGAACCGTTACCCTCAGGAGATTCCGAAATAGAAACAACACGGAAAGGTTTGGGTGAACCACCGACTCCAGTTGAACCCACTAGAGAGAATACGGCTTTTTCCGGAACACCGAGGTTTGCAATCGAATCGCTGAAATGTAATTCTTTGACGTACCCGACTTCAATAACATTCAAAGCGACTGACAACAACCCATTGGCGGTTTGTATGTGAATCGTATAAGTAACGCCTGCCTCCAAGAAAATACTATCTCTTAAGGTGACAGACAAACCATCTTCGGCGATGTCTTTGAAACGACCCGAAGTGGAGTAACCCATCGTTTTGTCAGCGACAAGGATTGTATCGAAAATATTGACGTTTCCGGCGCTTATGTTCGTAGTGAAAGTTACGGACATCGTTTCTGTCAGGTTGGTTAACAACCGATACCGTGCTCGTCGCATAGCCTCGGATTCTTTAATACAACCGACGGCAACAAAATCTTCCGGAATTCTCCCCCACAGTTTAATGCTTTCTTCATCAGAAACACGCCTGCGGTCTTCAATCCAATCACGTTCGGAATTCATAAAGGAAACACTCAAATCGTTATAGCGAGTTGATGGGTCTGAAAAACTATATATAAAGCCACTTGGTGTAACATTTTCCAAACTGAAGATATGGGTGGCCTGTTGTTCTCTCTGGAAAGTGAGTCTCACCAAACCAGAACCATCCTCGTAAATCGTCGCATTAAAAATACCTGCGATATAATTTAACATATCCGGTCCGGGTTGTGATTCTTCTAACACGATATTCAACGTGTAGCGAGGTTCCATACCACCCTTACCATCGGACACCAACTCGTCGCAATATTGTGCCGCTTCGTAGAAATCCCATTTATCACATTCCACCGGATAATATGCGTTCACACCGTAACGGTCATTCATAATTAAATCATAGAGACACCACGCAGGGTTATCCGTCCAAGCGATTTTGAACGTTCCATCCCATTCACCCGCATAAACTCGTGTCGTAGGATTGTAGTTGCTCGGAATTCTGATTTTTAAGAATTTATAAATCCCAGAAAGTTGTGGAATGTTCGTTAATTGGTCACTAGTTTGTGCCACGAAATGAACCAAAGCAGTGTTTGGGTAGTTACCAACCCCAGCAGTAATTTCCTCAAAAGAATCCCAATCGATTATAGTAAAATTACCAAAATCGCTCGCCTCTGGTTTATCTTTAGTTAATTTGGTGACTCTAATTTCGTAATAATATTCAGAACTTCTTTCAACGGGAATACGATAGTCACGAACATAACCGGTTGTTGTTTTACCGGAAATTGTTTGTGTTTTATCTTGAAACAGCGTCCATCCGAGTTGGTCTTGACGTTTATATTCGATGTTAAAGGACACGCTGGTTTCAAACACATCACCATCGTCTTCTGAGAAATATAATTGTTTAACTGCGATACGAACATCTATATAATCCACCTCGCCTGTTTGTGTGACACGAGTGACAGGTTTATCACATTTAAGTTCTAGTTTCACAGAGGTGTATTTACCAGACCCACCTAATTGGAATTTTATACTTTCATCGTCTATAACGTCGCCTTTTTTAATATCTAAGGTATAATTCGTGTAGTTCTTCGTACCGTCAGTGGCTTCCAACGGTGTGTCATCCAAATAAAAAGATTTTTCACCGTTTTCCAAACCCTCGATAGGACCTTCACATAAACCTATTAAAATTTCGGCTGTATCTTTAGAAAAAAGGGTATTTTTAGCAACGTCAAGTTCGCTACCACCGCCACCGTAAATCAAAGGTTTCTTTCTCATTTTTCACTACTCTCCGTCGTTACAGATAATAACTGACCATAAAACTTATACTTACCGTACCCTATGGCAATTCTAGTTCCTATTTTTGTTGTGTTACCACCTGAGCCAAAATATTTATTAGAATCGCCATCCTCATCAGAATCTGGAACTTTCATAAGCAATGCTGCTACACCAGTAAAAACCATACCAGCCCCACTTATAATCAAACCAGCGCCAGCCCAAGGGCTTCCGGTACAACATAACACGATACCAATAATTATCAATACTACGCCAATCACCACTTGAACCCAACCAGCGCTTTTTCCTGTCCCAGCAGGCATATAATCCGGATAAAGGTTTAACTCCTGTAATTCTGGGTTTATGGCATACAAATCTTCACGATTCGGACATTCACGCACACGACAAACCCAACGGTTCCCACCTACACGAATGAGTTGTTTCATTTGATTCGTCAACCCACGAATCGCCTCGGCCGGAGTCTGAGCGTCGATTTCATAATAGTCTTTGGGGCATAGGCGTTTCAAAAACCCGTGGAATTTAATCTTCATCATACACTATGTCCTCCATAATGACCGTTTCTTTCTCTGTTACTTTATAGCACGAAATTCCGTTTTTGCCAACAATTAAATGAAAAAAATGCGGCCAATTTATGAAAGCGTGGAAATCTTGCTTACTCATAGCACTCGTTCCGTTGGGATGACTGTGAACCAACGCTATCACTTTTTCTTCCATTTCATCAATCTTATCTATGGAATCACAGGAAAATCGAAAGTTCTCAACCTTGTTCGAAGAATCGTTCTCGCATTCAATCAAACCTTCTTCCAAAATGAAACCACCACGTTCGATACCTTCGTCACTATAAAGAGATAGTATCTCATTCTTCTGCTTTTTTGATAATCTCATATTCTTTCCTTTCAGGAACTTTATCCCTCAAACTCTCGTGTCTCCAAATCGATGCCGTGAAATTGCGGAACATTCCACGGTAATCGTCCACCCTAGATAAACGGTTTTGCACGTGATGTAAAACTTTATTATTTCCCACATAAATCGCAGCGTGCGACGGGACAGGTGCACACAAACACATTAAAATCACATCGCCGTAACGCAGTTCTTCACCTTGTTGCAGTAGAAAGAAACCTTCTTTCCGTATATTATCTGCGTACAAATTCAACCCGTCATTCCACCACCCATCATAACGTGCGTAATCCGTAAGCTCTATACCAAACTCATTCTTATAAAAATCACGAACGAGGGTGTAACAATCCGTTACCCCGAAAACAAACGCTCGGCCAAGATATTGTGTAAGATTTTTGTTCATAGCGTAACACTCGGAAATTCTGGAGGTAGGTACATCCTTGCTGGAACGTCAAAGTTGACACCATCCATAGGGTTTCTTAATTCGAGTTGCAACATATCCCTCGTCAGTTGGGGGACGTTCCAAGCAACCCACACCTTCTTTTGATAAATATTATTGTCGTTCAAAATATCCTGATAAAGAACAGAATACCTTGTAATCACGGAACGTAACAAAATACCGTCACGGATAAATGTGGAAAACGAACCTTCTGGGTTTGCTATACTAAGCGTTGGTCTGGATAGGGTTTCCCCACTCGCACTCGAATAACCCTCGAAGGCCATAGGTATCCCCGTCCACGTTCTACCTTGCCATTTGACAGTATTATTTTCTTTGAAATACAAATACTCACCGTTGCGAAGTTTTATTTCGAATAAGTGGACGTATCCGTCGGAAACGAGTTTTTCGTTGTTTTCTCGGTGTGATTGTGGGATAAAATTCTCGGCCATTATTCAGAAACCTCCACGAGTGTTATTCTAAAATCTTCAACGACTCCACGGTCCCCAACGGTTTTAGGTACGGTCAGGGGCTCTTTAAAACGCACCGGAACAGCGCCAAATTGCTCATCGTTGTAAATGAAGCTTGTGTATTGATTCATTTCCTCGTAGAACTGACACAAAGCCCCCATATTATTTACCGATTTATTCGTTTCATAATCCAACAGACCCTCTTCATTGAAATAAAAACGGTAACCGCTAAAAGAGAGTGTAAACTCTTTAAGTTGTGGGGAAATCGGTTTTGAAACGTATGAATATCCGTTGCCAAGTTGGATTGAAGCAACGTTACCCAAATATTTGAATTCTCGTTTATGTAACTTGAAATTATCAAAATTAGCAGCCATTATTTCCTCCCTGCGATAACACTTTTAATAAGTTGACGAGTCGTCCCACCGGTGCGGATGTCTTTCGTGATAGTAGCGATGACATCGTTCGGACCCATACCGGCTTGTTCTTCTTCGGATACGACCCAGACATTTACGACAGATTGTCCACCGTTGTTACCCATTACACCCACTTCCGGTGTGATGGCGTTTAGCGTTTGTTCTGTGTTGTGGTTTAAGGAGTTCAAGAAGTTTTCACCCAAGTAATCAACGGCTGATTTCTTCAAAACGTATTCACCTGGCATTAACTTAGCGTTAACTGAGTCACGATTCGCAACACCACCACGTATCATACCCCCACCGGCCTTACCTGTCTCAGATGCGTTCTTTATGTCAGACCCACCTTTTACACCAACCCCAACAGCTTGTCCAACCAAACCGAGACCTTGTAACGTGGCAAAGAAATCTGGGAACATCGCCTTCATAGCAGCATAAATAGCAGCCTTTATCCCCAACTGAATTAACCAGTTACCAATGTCCCTCAAACTGTTAACAACAAATTCTCTCAAAGCCTCTGAGAAACTCTTTTCAGAGTTAGCGAATTGTGTAACAGCATCCGTGAAATTATCGACGAACGTTGTAAAAGTCTTTGTCCCAATGGATTCTATGGCTTTATTGAAATCTTTTAGATTTTCGATGTCGTCACCTAACGAATCGAACGCACCTTTAAATAACCCTACACCAAAAGAACCCATCGGTCCTTGCTTGATTTTCTCAACGGTTGTAAGGTATTCTTTCATCATAGCAAGAGATTTGTTTTGTAAATCTAACTCTTGAATCTGTGTCTGTAAACTACTTTCAGCTGTATTAGCCTCTTTAATTTGACGGTCTATGTCGTTTATGAGGTCTTTAATTTCTAACTGTTTCGTTAAATTGTCGGTCTGTGAAAGTTCCGTTTCCAGTTGGTTTTTCTTAGTCTCAAGTAATTCTTTGTTCGCTTGTGTTTCATCCAACGTTACGGATAAATCGTACATTTCAGTAGAACGTAAAGTCATTGCGTTGCTGACAGCTTTTCTTTGAGCACCATAACTTGGAGTCAAAGCCAATTTGTTTGCTAAATTGGAGAAGACACCATCACCCGGTAAAAAGGTAGAGGATAAGCTACCAACTTGTCCTAAAATTCCGCCACGGTTACCGTAAAGGGATTTATTTGAACGTTCGATGTTTGCTCTGGATAACTCGGCACGTTGTGTGGCCAACCGTAAAGCGTTTATAATATTTTCAATATTATGAAGGTATTTGAACGTTGCTTTATTCAAATCCGCAACGTAGCGTTCAATCATAGCGTCACGACTTTGTTCGATTCGTGCAACCTCACGATTATAAAGATAACTTCCTTTTTCATAACTAATGGATTCGATTTCCTGTTTTGCGTTTTCGGAAACCGCTTCGATTAAAGTTCGTTTCGTATCCTCGGCCATTTTGAGCAAATCCTCATCCGGTTTGCTCGTTTTCGCTGTGTTCAATAATTTTGTTACATTCTTTATCGAATTTTCCGCTTGTGCTAAAGTACCCTTCACGATTGCTTTTGCGTTTTCGTTGATGTTTTCCTCAATCGAACCGATTGTCTTAGATATACTCAACATCTGCTCTTTGGCGCTAATATACGTCGGGTTGGTTTTAGAGACCCCAGACATATCCATCTGGTTAATCTGCTGAGAAAGAAAGTAGTATTCTCCACGTAAAACATCAAGTTGTGTTTCAGCCACCCCATAAAGTTTATCTATGGAGAACTCGCTCTTTGAACCCAACGTATCCTGCAGGTTTTGACGATAAGATTCCAACGCCTTGTTTGTTTTAATCGTGGATTCGACGATGATTGTTTGTATAGCAGAAGCATCTTCGGTTGTGATTTTCGTGGCCGCTTCGACACCTTCCATCAAATTTTTATATTCAAGAACATCTGATAAAAATTCTGTAAGTTGTTTCTTCTGCCCCTCGGATTTTGTGTTGTTTATAAACTCTCTGATGTTTTTTATACCAGCATCATCGTAGCCAACCGCTTCATCGAAAGCCCTACTCAATTCGGATTCACCGAACCACGGGGCATATTTATCTCGTATCTCTTGAGCACGTTCTTTATCCGTCTTGGTTTTTTCATCGAAACGAGCCTGACGAACCTCCAACATCTTCTTCAAAACTTCGTCATACTTCGCACTCAAAGAGATAAGTTCGTCGCCTTGTAATTTAAATTGTTTGTTCAATTCTTGGACTCGTATCGCAAGAGCATCCGTGTCGTTCGAATACAAAATACCCTTTTCCGTCAACTCTTGATATGCTGCGGACAAAGAATTTATTTCTTCTTGTTGCTCGGATGATTTGTTCGTGAGGTCTTCTAATCTATCGGAAGTTTTAGCGATTTGTTCAAACAAAAGACCGACAGCAGAAACAATCAAACCAGTAACCAAACTTCCGAGCGTTAACCTTAGTACTCTTAATTTTGTGTTAACAAGGTCCACTTTGCTCGCTAAGTTGGTATAACCCATAGCAGCGAGTTTGTTTCTCAAAATACTATTCCCAACAGCCACGTTGTTTTTATTCTGCTCAGCTGTTGCTTTTTTCCACGCACCGCTCAAACCTGTAACAATCGTTGTCAAACTTTTAAAAGTTGTCGTTAGAACAAGTAAACGACCGACGAAGGTACCCAAATAAGGTACACTCAAAACATCATTTATAAGTTTCAATACAGTCGTTAAAGTATCCACTAAAGGTTTAAACGCACCGTACATATCTTTTTTTACAACGTTGACGAAACGTTCAACCTGCGCTGACAACGTGTTCATCTGCGTTTCGTTGGCACGCATAGCAGCACCTTCCTCTAAGAAGGCTTCTCGCAAACTCTTAACCGTGTCTAACTGTGCCGTCGCAGCCAAATAGAATGTTGCGGCCCGACGGTCGAAACCTTCAGCAGCCTCCTGCGCACCTAATCCGGCATCCCTCAACGTCTGCAATACCGCTTGTAAACCACGACCCCGAATATCTACTTCGTCTAAAGAAATACCTAAACGTGTGAACACCTTTTCTAATTTCTTCGTCGGATTCGCCAACTCTGTGATGACAGAACGTAAACCCGTACCGACGTTCGTTCCTTTTAAACCAACGTCCGTAACAGCAGAGGCTACCGCTACGAATTCTTCAAAACTTACACCCAAGTCGGCCGCAGCCACACCAGCATATTTAACGGCATTTGCCATAGTGGTGAGTTCTGCTTTCGTCTTGTTGGCCGCAATAACCAAAGTATCTGCGATGGATGCCGATTCTTTCGCCGTCTTATTCCAAGCACCCAAAGCGGTCGTCGTAATATCCACTGAGGTCGCAAGGTCTGTACCCGTAGCCGTTGCGAGTTTCGAAACCGAAGCCAACACCTCCTCGATTTGTCCCGCATTCAAACCGGCCTGACCTAACGTGACCGTCGCTTTGGCTAATTCTTCGGTAGCATAACGAGTCTCCGTACCGAGGTCTAAAATGGTTTCGCTTAACTTAGCAATTTCCGAATCACTGGAGGCGGTAATTGCTTGGATGTTCGCAAACTCTTTCTGTAGGTTGTAAACCGAAGATAAACTACCCGTAATGACATTACTAATCCCTGCCAATAAACGATAGGACATAAAAATACCCGCACGCTTACTCCAGTTACCTGTAATTTCTTCTAAAATGTGGTCCCAATGGGATAACTCTTCAGCACCCTCTTTGAGTTCCTTGTTGTTCTTATTCAGAGCCTTCGTTTCTTTTTCGAGAGCGATGCTTACTTTATCGATACCTTTCTCTAATTTCTGGTATTCTTTTTCGATGGCCCGAATGTTTTTCTCTTGAAACGCTTGCGACGTAGCTCGTTTTCCACCCTTGGGGGAATTCATTAACTCGACTAAATTGGAGAAGCCGAAACCAGTGGCGTTGGGGTTTCTGGAAATAGTATCACCCAACCTTTTGTAACTTTCTCTTAACGAATCGACGGATTTTTTAACGGAGTCCAGCGATTTCTTGGTTTCTTCTCCACCACGAGTTTCTACGTTAAATAAAATGGTCTGCTTGTTATTTCCTGTTGTATCCGCCATTTAACTGACTCCTTATCGCTAAAGCTAGTTGGTCACTCGATTGGACATTTATGACGTTGTCTGGGGTCTTTTTATGCTTACCATCACCGCCTAAAGCCTTACTCACAATAGTAGCAAAAGTTTCATAGTTTTGCAAGACTTTCATTTGTTCTTTCTTAAAAAAACTAGAAACCGCCAACCTAATTTCCGGATAAGTGTACTTAAATTCAATCATACGGAATGGTTCACCGAAGGCCAAGAACACACCTTCGGTGAATGTTGTAGAACTTACCCAGCTTTTGTAGCTTGAGAAACCTCTGTCGTTATTTTCTCCATTACTTTGTCGGAGATGTTCTTCATTTTCGTGGCGGTTTGTTGAATAAAATTTGCGCAGTGGTCAAACCCCCACACCAACAATTCCGTAGAAATAGACGGTGCGATTTCAAAAAGAGAACACTTCATACCCTTGACGTTCCCTTTATCATCGTAGTCTTGTAATAAGATTTTTAAGAAATTTTCTTGTGTTTCAGGGTTCAACATAAAGTCATCAAGATTTCTGATACCCCCAACAGATTGCATCAATTTGTTTAACAATCCTGCTGTCATAACAATTTTAATTTCTTTCGAATTTTGTTCAAAATTAAATTCGTAGGATAAATTTTCTTCTGTCATATATAACCTCCATAATGTTCGACACTATTATTGATAGCAAGATTTTTTCATTTTGTCAAGAAAAAAGAAGGGCAAAAATTTGCCCTTCTCAACCAAAGTAAAGTTTAGTTTAACGTTTGTAGACAATAACGTTGGCGGAATAATCCTTAAATTCTTCGTACATAGCATCTTCTGCTGTTAAATCGTACGGTGTGAATTCAAACGGAATGTTCCCGTAGTTGTCTGTGTTGAAGGCCAAAGAAATACCAGATGTAATCTTAGCTTTCGGTAAAATAATCGTAACAGGTTCGTTGCCGTTCGGTAAAATACCAACGATTTTGACACCCAAGTAAGGTTGCGGTTCTTCTGAACCAACCGGAATTACAGAAACTGTATAGACCGAATCGCCTTTTGCAAAACTCCAACCAGCGGGGATTGGGTTCTTCAATGTCAAAGACAAAGAACCGTCTGTATAAGAAGCAGATGCGACTTTAACCAGATATACTTTGTCGTATTTCTTGGAACCAGTTGCTTGAAGTTCAATCGTTGTACCTTCTGCAAATTGAGAAGAAACATCTGTATCTGCTTCAAGTGTCAAAGTTGTCGCCGATTCTCCACCTGTCAGGTCGGCTGCCAATTTATAAACAGAACCCGTTGTGTAGTTTGCGCCATCTAATTGAGTAGCGTAAGCCAAGTTAGCGGCTGTGTATTCATAAACTTCGGCCGTAACCGTGGAAGTCACGCCAGTAACTTGTGAATCAACGGTTTTGTTACGAATACCTTGAGTTAAAGAAACTTCATTCGTTTCAGATGTCAAAGACACGGCTTTAACCAACCCGATAGAATGTTGTTCCGGTGTTAAATTTAAAACATCTTCCATAGGTCCAACCATAACGGTGGCCGTTCCGATGTTAAATTGATTTGTAATTGCATTTCCTGCCATTTTAAACCTCGTATTGCTATAATTATAGAATGAGCCACTTGCTCACAAAAATAAAATACCAAATTTCCAAACGCTTTGCAAGTAAAAAATCACAAAACAGTTGAGGTTGATAAAGTTGTGACCGATACGAATTGGACAGAACGATTCTTTTCCTTCGACATAGGGATTACCTCTGTACCATCCGTTGTAATCAATTTACCGATTTCGTTGCCTTCGGAATCCACAGCAAGTATGGATTTACCGGGGTAAAACCTAAAATATAAATAACTTATAATTTTGGATAAACGGTGGTTGTTTTCATCGTTATATGTGCTCGCACCAACAAAAAAACCAAATCCGATTTTTTTCTCATCGATGAAAGAATTGAAACCTTCCAACATAATACAATCACATTCCGGTAAATCGTAAATATTTGAGTGATTGTCCAAGTTCACGATTCGTAACGAATCGTCGCAAATCCCCAGTTCTTTGATTTCACGAACACATTGTTGAAACGCCATAAAGACAGATTGCCAGTTGTTGTTGTAAATTTCAATTTGATTTAAATCCAACGGTTGGTCAAAAACATCAAGTGTAGACGACATTGTATCCTCTCTTTTTTAATTCTTGGTTAATTCTTCTCGGAATCCTCTGCCGGACAAAGTATTCCATAACAGGACGGAATATAGGACGAGCCTCCTCGTTCGACATTCCGGTATAATGATTCGGGGAGTTAACTTTTCTGTCTTGTACTTCTTCCCCGAACATACTGTCATCCCCTGCCTCCAATGAAAACATCCCATCGGAAAGACCGGGTGTTAAAAATAAACGATACTTTGCGTGGACGGCTCTGTCAGATGTGGTTTTTACATACTTTGATGTGGATTGCGCCACATAGTTAAAAACGTTCTCTTGCTTCAAAAACGATTTTAAAGGGATTCCACCGAATTTTCTTTTCTCACCAGACACCCACTTTACGTTTCTGAAAGACGAGCCCCTTAACTTCGCTTTTCTAAGGCGAGTCTTATAACGTAAGGGTCGCCAAAACACACTCTTAAAAGCATCGATTCGCATACCGGTTTCTGGGTCGTGTGTTGGTTTTTGTTGCGAACCCATTAAAGCGGACACAACTTTAAAATACCGTTCGGTTTCCATATCGGCAACCTCCGCCGACATCTTTGCGATATTGTAAGCGCCCTGTTCACACACCCTGTGGATGTGTTGGTCAACCAACGCCCTCAAATCAAATAAAGGCTCGTTGCTTGTTAATTTCCCCGGTGGGTTATTGCTTGGTGGTTTTTTGTAATTACGATTGCTTGACATCGGCTATTGTAACCCCCAAAAACTTATCCACTTTTGTGACAACATATTTATCATCAATCACATCGTTTAATTGTAACGGTTTGTTCGTGATAATTTTATATTTTGGGAATGGGATGTTCAAAGTACTCGTATTGATACCCTGTTCTTCCAAGGAACAATACAACATCCCTAAATCTTCGAAACCTTTGCTTTCTTCCAAACCGGTTATTTTGTTGACGATACGAGCCGGTCGTTTCCAAGAAAGATGTGCGTTCGTAGGTTTGACGGTAAAACACCGTTGTGTTCTACCCAAACTTTCTTCATCTGCGTTATCCAGACAAATCATAGCACGGTTAAATTTGGAAAAAAACACGTCCCCAGTATTGAGGTTGGTTTCGGGTGCGGTGAAAAGAACCAAACCGGTTATGGTGTAATCGGTATAACGGGCCGTCAGTGATGGACGACCCAAAAGACCTTTAAACTTACCACCATTCTCTTTCGTGTAAGTCTGATAAAACCTTCTCCCCACCTTCCTAATATCCATACTAACCTCCTGTGAAAGGGTCTGTCAATGCGGGTAAAACGAATGCGGCGACATTGTAATCCATATTCTCACCGGAAATTTCGGCTTTCAGTTCGCTCAATTCGTCCGTCATATTTTTGAATAAAATATCCAAATCCTCGGCAGACAAATCGTATCTAGTCTGGGTTACAACGTTATCCGTTTCTGTTTTAGGTACACCCAACATAATGGCCGCACGCAAGGAAATGGCCGTTTTTAACAAAATTGCACGATTCGCACGAACGCTTTTAACGTCCCCTGCACGTAACCATTCCTCGAAAACAGGACCCAATTCTTCAACCAGTAAGAGATAATTGCCGAAAATGTCCATACTTTCAGAGGAAACGTTCTGTTCGGTGATACCCAAGACAGCGTAAACATCCGATTCGTTTACCGTATACGGCGCAAATTTTATCACATTATACGATTTTCTGATTACGTTTTCCTTCCCATTCAGGGTGTACGTAACCAAAATAAAACGAGCATCTGATTTTTTACCGTTCGGAATAATGTTGGCTTCGGGTGGAGTAGCAATCTCCAACTCAGAAACCTCACCTCGAATAGGGTAAGTTTCATCGTTGATTCCAGCTACGATGTCCCCATTAGCATCCATAATCGTATAGGAAACTTTATCCTTTTCCCCCAATGAAAAATACTCGCCACCCTTCATCAAAGGGACGTTAATTATTCCAGATTTGTTTTCAAATACCACATCCATTAGGGAACCTCCGAATTAACGGTTTTTATATTTCTTTACTTTCTTTTGCGGGAAAACCACTTGTTCCGGTTCTGGTTGTACTTCCGGTTCTGGTTGTACTTCCGGTTGTGGTTGTACTTCCGGTTCTGGTTGCACTTCCGGTTCGGGTTGCACTTCCGGTTCGGGTTCTTTTTGCGCCGAACCCTTATCAAAAGAATATTTTTTAAGAAATTCAACAACCCCGTTATCACCTTTATCAAAAAGATAAGTCTTAAAAATGTCATCGGTAGCCTCATCCTTCAAAGTACTTTTGATTTCAATCAATTTACGGGAATCCCATTCACGAATATCCGTTTCATCCCCATAAACCCGAAAGCGAAATTCGTCGAGAAATTTTGTTCTATCTCGGCCAATTAAAGTGTTTCCACGTTTTGCTTTAACTAAGAATTTCATTTGTTACTCCTTTTGTAAACGTTTACAGACACAGAATAGCAAGTTTTGTCGAAGATGTCAAATAAAAAATCCCTCGCCCAAAAGGACGAGGGGTGTCTTTGTTTTGGAGTATAACCAAAAACTTACGCTTTCGTGTTGTATGTGTACAACCAACGAGCATCCGGGTAAACCAAGGAGTAACCTGTGTTTTCCGTTTTTGTGTAAGTGATGATTTGGTTCCGTGTTGCCCGGTCTTCTTCTTGAATACGGGAACCTGCTTCGACCAATTCTTCGATTGTGTCAGCACGGTTGAACATCAACAACTTACCAGCCGGTACAGCCGAGTTCAGAACGAAACGAATCGGTAAGAATACGTTGCGCATTTGTAAGAACATCGGGGCACCTTTTTCTGCTTTCTGGTCGGCTTCGAAAGAAGACGAAGCAGCAGATGTACCAAACAACTTGACTAATTGAATGTAAGCATCCATATCACCAGCGATTGTGTCGATAGGTGTATGGTTCTTAGCAGCAGTAGCGCAAGCGGCCAAGATACCGTCGTAAGAAATAGCACCGTCTGTTGCAGAAGCGTCTAAAGTTTTCTGAGACAATGTCGTAGCAGCACCGTTTACACCGTCACCAGAGATGATGATGTCTGTACAAGCGCCAATTTTGCTCAACTGCAGGTCACGTTCAACACGAGCAGCATACGGAGTGATGATGTCCAAAGAGGCACGGCGTTCAAATTCGTATGTGAATTCAATACCAGAACCGTGTTTGAAAATATCAACAGCACGGCTGGATGTTTTCACCCGACGAACCGGAATACGGCCACCTTCAGCGACACGGAAAGTTTTACGAGCATCAGCATCGTCTTCCGCAATCTGACGGACCAATTCGTTACCAGTGATTGTGCGAGAAGATGTAATCATATCTTCAACACGTTCCATCGTGTCTAAACGAGAATTCCAACGTAATACGTTATCAACTGTATACGGGAACAATACACGAGAACCCGGTTTTGTAGCAAAAGTTTCAGAGGCTTGAGCCAAGGAAACTTGGTTGCGAGAGTCGTTTTGCAACGGCAAACCTAATTTCAGGTTAACCATTTCATAACCACTCAAACCTTTGCTGTGTAATGTGGCGGCTTCTTCTTCGCTCAAATCAATAGCTTGGTTCAAGAATAAGTCCAAACGCATATTAGCGTCTTTGGCTTTCTTGGAAAGTGTTTCACCAGCCATAAGAGATTCTGTAGCAGAATCGCTCATCAACCCAGCAACGACTTCACTTAATTTAATTTTTTCCATCGTACTTTTTCTCCTTACATTAAAACAACAACGAAGTCAGAACCAACTTCCCAGACTTTCAAACCTTTGGCTTCGTCTGAATCCGTTTTCTTACGAACTTTACCACCAGCAGCACCAACTACTTCATCACCAACAGCGATTGTTTCACCGTCAGCAACCGGTAATTTCATACCACCAACACGTTCGATTGTAGCAACAACACCTTCACCTTGAGAGGCACCGTTTTCTACAACAAAGATACGACCTAAAATTTCAGAACCATCTGTTGCCAACTTTACTGTGTTAGCTGCAGCAGCGTCTTGGCACACGGCCAAACCTAAAACAGCATCCGTGTCAGTAATAGTGTCGGAAATAGAAAAAGTTAAGTTGAAATCTGGAAAGGTCTGACCAATTAAAGTAACATTATAAGACATTTTAATATTCCTTCCTATTTTTTAACTTGGAACGCTTTTAATTGTGCTTCTGTATAACCACAGAACAACTGTTCGCCGCTCTTGGTTTTAGCAGTCGCAGACACGCCGCCAGCCGGTATCAGAGATGCTAACATCTGTTGACGTTCGGCTAACAGATTTGCTATCCCATCCAAGTCTTCTGGGATAGTCAAATTGCTTTCACCTGAAGCAACCAAAACCTTCTGTACTTCATTTTTAACGAAGGTCATTGCTTCTGATAATTTCGTTTCACCTTCCGCTTTATCGGATTGTAATTGTTCGATTTCAGCGGATTTTTCAGCAATAGCCGATTCTTTTTCTTCGTTGGCTTTTGCTAATTCTTCCGTTAATTCGGCTACTTTGGCCCTAAGGGCTTCCGCTTCACCTTCTAACGCTTTAACCTTTTCGGCTAAATCTAAAGATAGTTTGAGTTTCGCATTTTCTGCTTCCAACTCAGCAATCTTTTCGTCCAACAGGACTTCGTTTGTTTTTTCAACTGTCATCTTTTTCTCCAGTTTGTTTCTAAATGTTGCAACATATAAATCCGCCACGTTGGCAGAAGCCGCTAATTTACGCAGTTCTTCTTCCGAGTAATGCGTTGAACGTTTCTCTTGAAGGATTTTTGCGTTGGTAGCAGCACCTCTATTTACAATAGAGATTTCTGAAAAGTGTTCAATCCCACTTAAATTCAAATGACAACCGTCTTCCCCTATCGTATGTCCTTCAGGGCAAGTTTGGGTTAACCAATTCATTATATCTGCATCCGGACCCATATAATCGAAATCACATTTGCTACACACAGCGTGTTTCGGTGTAAAAGAAACAGACACCTCATCTAACACATTGTTGTCAATCTTAGCAATCAAATCCTTCGTGTCGTCCGTTTTCAAAATCGCAAGATAAGCGTAAAGGGCTGTAACCCCACCTTCATCAACGACTTCGGAATAAAACACCCGACCAACGTTCAATTCAGAAGAATCGTGCATAGTTAAAACACCGATGTTTTCATCGGTATAGTTCACAAGGTCTTTCATTTCAGAAATTGAACCAGATGAAAGCACCGCACCGTCAAAAATCGTGTTCTGATGTACCGGTTCGGTAGAAATTGCACGAACTTTGATGATGTAAAAGTTATCCACATTCACATCTTCACCGAACTTTTGTTGGAATTTTTCTACCAATTCTGTGGTCAATGTAATAGCTTTACTCATAATAATTCACCTCTTTTTCTCTACAATAACAAGTTTTTTATTTTTTTGCAAGAGTTTTTTTGCATTTTCCTCACACTTGGTCGATTTCGTTGGAGTTAGCGCCATTAGCACCATCCGGAATAACCGCTCTATCGATTGAGTTTTCCTTACGTATCGTCGTGTCGACACCGTCCTCTGCTTTCGCATCTAAAAAGTTTGTACCACTAAGCGGTTGCATACCTTCTGGAGGTATCGTACCATACATTTCCATACAATAAGTCTCGTCTGTTATGATACCCAAAGATAAATCTTTCATCAGACGGGTTTGTTTTTGTATCTTCTGTGATTCGAGTTCCAATTCGGGTTTTAATTCAGACGGAGTAAATTTAAAGGTAACAAAACCATCAAATCCACCGATACGAAGTGCCAAAGTGAAAACTCGTGACAAAATGGAAGCGATTGGCTTATTTAAAGCGTCAGCACTCAAACTAAATATACGAGCCTCAACACTCGCTGTGTTCACACCCGATTCCCCACGTCCCAAAATCGTAGAAACGATTTTTAAACCCGCTTGGTTCTGCGCATTCAATGTATTTATAATATCAGTGACCTGCAACGAAGCACCGGGGTTCTTATCATTCAGAATACCAACTTTAATGGAGTTCGTGAACGCAAACGGTAAATCAGCACGGATGTCAGAAAAACGATTGGCGATATAATTCAACTGTTGGTTAACCCAATCGTTATATTTTTTCGAATCCTCTTGAACCGCTTTCGGCGCACGTTTCTTTAAAATTTCTTCCACAACTTCCAATGTAATTCTCGGATAACCCGTAATACGCATAATCCGATATAAATCATTGATGACAACAGCACGGGCCGCAACCGTGTTGATGGCACTTGTGAAATAAGAATAGTTGTAAATATCTGTCGGGTCTTGTTTAAAACGTTCCGTAAAGAAAGTCGGGATGTCCAAACTCAATTCCTCGACATTATCCGTCGTTTGGAAAGGTTTATATTGACCCGGTTTTGTTTCTTTGTATTGGATTGTCCCCATATCAACGTTGCGTAACTCGTAGGGTTGTAAGGCTTTATCGTAAACCAACTCTACCCCAATCGCACCCCTCATCAATAACATATAACGCAACTCGGAAAGGAATTGCGACAAAGAGGGTTTCGATTGATATTTTAAAGTGTAATCCGTTATTTCGAACACCTTATAGAGTAAAGACTCTAATAATTTTTGACCGTCACGGCTTACCACACCGGAGGAATCACGAACAACCCAAGTGAGTTGGGTGTCCGCCAAAGTCAAATATGCCGAAACCGCAGCACTCGTGTCCGGGTCGGAAATCATCATCTGCTTTATGAGTTCTTGGCTATCTTCGGCCAAACGTGTTTCGGCAATATCAGACAGATGTTGCTGATATTCCGGTAACGTTAAAGTTTGGGTAGTATTACTCGGGTCGTACGTGTCGGTATAACTCGTACCACCAGATTTATTCGATTTGCTCGGTAAAATAAAATCAAATAATTTTTTAAGTGTAGACGTAGCGGCCATTCATCTTACCTCTTAATAACGTGCTTGTTGTATCTCTTATCACTACTATACTGTAAAAGATTTGAATTGTAAAGAACTTTTTTATCCAAATCCAAACCACTTAGGGCGACAACGCTTCTTTCGTCTTCTTCCCCACTGTAAATATAATCAAAAATCTTCCTAGAAACAAACCCATAAGCGAGTGAATGAAAAAAGTGGTCGTTCCCGTTCATCTTCCTCCACATCGGTTGGGCGTTCTCACGAACATCATCACGATACATATCCCGTAAATGTTCTATGATTATGTTTTGATAATCACCGTAACCATAAAAATGAAGAGTGTGGTTATTGACTGTCTCTTTTATAATATCCAAAGCGTTGGTTCTGTTAACTCTATAATAAGTTGTATCCCCGACGGCATCCTTGACCGGTTCGATTTCCTTACCATATTTATATTCTATCGGCCAAATTCTACCTTTCGACCAATCACGTATGGCATTTGACAAGGTTGTTTCGGGGTAACGGTCAATCCCTCCGGCCACAATATTATATTTCTCATCCAGAAGATATAAAGTTTCCATCAACTTATGACCGGGGACAACGCCAAAATAAACAACATCTGACTCATTCGTATTTATCGTAATGTGGCAGTACGCACCAACGTCTATACCGATAAAGCACGCTTTACTCTTATCTATTTCCGGGGCGGTTCGATTTTCAAAAGCCTTCATAATATCATCTCGTTCCAAACGGCAGTTGCTATCTGAATACTCCATACCGAGAACGGTGTTCACCCCACGACGGAGGTTGTCCTTCTTCAAATAATCTGCCATTGTGGTAACCAAATACCGAATCGACAACAAGTCGGATGAGAAGGGTCGTACCCAATAACCACGACTATGAAGTCTCTCCGGATAACGGGCGACCCATTCACGTTTGGCTTCGTCCCCGAGAGGGAGTCTTTTTCGGCATTTTTCACAGCAACAATATGCGTTATCTAAATCCAAAGATACGGCCATACTCAAATCGATGTCCGTCAAAAGGTTGGAAACAGATGAAGGTAAGTTCGGGATGTACACGTTTTTGAGGTCATACATCGGAATTTGCCAATGATTGCAGTGTGGGCACTGAACCCAATATTCACGTTGGTCCGACGATTCGTATTCGAGGCTTATACCGTATCCGGAAAAAGTCGGCGTACTGAAACCTTGTTTAATCTTAAAGGAGGAGTGCTGAATACGAGAATTAACCAACGCCAAGAATTCTTGGTCCGATAAGTCGTATTCGTCGTTAATAATCATATCAACCGGTGTGGATGTAGCGTCGGATTCGACGTTTGCGGACACGTAGAGGAAGGAACCCCCAAGTTGCATAATATCATTGTTACGGATTTCGGTTGAATTTTTAACGAGAGGAAAATCTCGGTCGAATATGGGTTTGATACGAGTTTGCGAGTTTCTTTTCTTCATATTCCCATCTGGGAACGTATACAAAGCACTTGTTCCGGGGTGTTGCGCCAAGAAACCTATCGTCTTACGGATAGAAACCTCAGTCAGGCCGACCTGTGATAGTTTCTTAACGCACATATTCGGGTGCATATCATTTATAATGTCTTTCTGGAAGCCGTGTCTTTTGTAGCCGAAAGGTTGTCCGGAAGGGAAACTCGTATTCTCTGTCACCCACTCGGACATCACAACCTGTCGCTGAGAAGTCTCAATTCTATCTATAAGATTTTTTAAATAAATATTGTCCATTTTCAAACACCTATGATTTCACTTTATAATTTTTTTGAAAAAAATGCAAGTTTTTTCTTGACAAGTGTGCAAAAGTGTGCAAAAGTGTGTAATGTGATTCGTTTTTAAGATGAAAGGAATTAGGGGTTATGAGAACGAGTTTATGGGGTTTAGGTCAATTTTTAAAATCTAAAAACATAGATTTCTTGGATAACGAGGGTGGATTCAAAGAACATTGGGTCTGCGACGAGGGTTGTCCGAGGACACGTTTGAAGATTGTGAAATCAATATTCACCTACTTGGGTCAATCTCTCCAAGATTCGAAATATATTTCCATCCGAAAGAAAAGAACTTGTTTAATCGAGAACTGTGTATGCCCCGACTGTTATACTTTTATAAAAAAAGGAAACGTAACAAAAGGCAATGGTTGCAGGCTCGGAGAGCAGGATTTAGAAGAACTGTGTGAAGAAATAAACATTGACAGATGTGAAGAAATCGGTTTAGATAGATACTTGGATGAATTCAATGAGCAACAGCCTTCATTTCTAAAAATCGGTATGGAAGAATTAAAAGCGGCCATTTTTTATTTAAAAAAGATTGAAAGGAAAAACGAATGGTAATTGAACATAGATACAATTTGTCGCAAACAGCGAAGGAATTGGGTGTCTCTCGTAGGACTCTCTATTATTGGATAGAGAAGGGTTTAATTCCGGAACCGCACAATACTTTGAGTGGAAACCGGTATTACACGATACAAGAGATTTTAAAAATTAAAGCGAACGATGTGAGCAAGACTGATAAGGAGGATTAAGATGTACGATTATCCCGATTTAGATTACAAGACTTTATATCCTATATTATTGTTTATTTTGGAATGTCGGAAAAATCCAAAAACAATCGAGGATGCGCCATACAGCGACCACATCAAGAATGCTTTGTTTGAGTTGTGTTTTAATTTGAATGAAGATGCCAAAGGTGGGGAAGTCAAAAATCTTATGGATTTGGACATTGAAGCCGAGACTATCCGGTTATACGAGAGTATGAAAAACATCGAAATGAAGGGGAAATTGGACGAAAAAGAAAAAATTTCAGTATTAAAATTGCAAACAACGTCTTTACAAGACTTGTTAGATATGTTAAAAGAGGCGAAAGAAATCAAAAAAATCAGGGAATTTGAGGATTTAATCTTCACGATTTTGACTGATGAACAGAAAGAGAAAGTAAAAGAATTATTTAAGTAGGGGGTTCTAATGATTTTCAAAGAAAATGCGCCGAGATATTGGGCGAAAGGTCTACCTGTCATACCATTGGTAGGAAAGGCACCGGTATTGGCTGCGTGGCAGAGGTACAACGATTCGTTACCCAACGAAAAAGAGATGGAGTATATGCTCAAAAACCACGCTGATTGCAATATGGGTTTACCGTTGGGGAAGCAATCCAGATGTGTTGCGTTAGATATTGACTCGGAGATTGGGTCTGAAATAGCGTTGATTGATGAGTTGATACCGAGTTCACCTTGGATTCGTGTGGGTAAGAAGGGTAAGGTTGTAATGTTCCGTTACAACGGCGAGAAGACTTTTCGTATCAAAGATGAAAGCGGTCGGACGATTTGTGAACTTTTGTCGAGCAGAACGCAGGTGGTGTTACCGCCATCCATTCACCCCGACACGAAAGCGCCCTACGTCGCCAACGGTGATTTGGTAGATTTGGTGGATTCGTTACCGGTTTTACCGCAAAACATCGAGGACATCTTAAGAAACGCCTTTGTGGAACGGTTGGGGTTACGGTTAAATCACGTTGGTTGGACGAAGACGGTTGATTTTGTATCTCGTGGTTCACGTGATGTGAAGATGACGAGTGTTGCCGGTCTGTATGCCAATGCGGTTTTGCGTGGTGAGATGACGTTGAAGGAAGCCATTGAGATTTTCCGTGCGTGGTGTTCTACGCAGACCGAGCAGGTTGCGGGCGACCCGATTGACGTGGAGAAGGGCGTGAGCAATCTCGTAAAATTTTTACTGCGAAACGTCATCGGCGAGAAGAAACGTCCTTTACCGACGGGTTGGGACAACGGGCTCACAGCGGACGAGAAAAAGCAGTTAGGTGTTGTGATTGACGAGGATGCGAACGTATCGTGGGATTTCCCCAAACTGCGTGATTATTTGAAGTCAGCATTCGAGGAATCCAACGGCGATGCGGTTGAGGTTGACCGGATTATTGACTATGCGTTAGACAAGGTCGCCCGGTCGCAGAGTATGAATTCGTTAGAAGTTGACCGTGCGTTACATCACATTGCCAATTTAACGAAGGATGCGAACGTTCCGGCCCTACGCAAGCGTATGTTGGAAATGCAACGTGACGGCATTATGGGTTCGAACCACACGGAGATTGCGAGAGCGGTTTTGAGAGATTTGAACGACATCATACCGGATGCGGAAGAGTTCAGCACGCAGAGGGAGTTCAATTCACTGCGGTATTACAACGACGAGTTCTGGCAGTGGGCAGGTTCGCATTGGGAGATGATGAACAAGAGTGAGATTTTGCGTTTAATTTCGAGGGAGTACGGCAATTTACCTGCGGCAACCCGTGCCAACGACCACAAGGGGATTTTGACGGTTATGAAATCGCAGTTGTGTACAGATTTAGCGGAGGACAACACTGCCGGGGTTAATTACGCCAACGGTTTTGTGGATGCGTACGGTGTTCTTCACGAACATTCCAAAAAATACGGATGTACTTACACGTTGCCGTATTGTTACAGACCGGAATTGGCGAGTTTAGAGGCCGCACCCAAGTTTGCACGGTTCTTAAAATCAGTCTGGGGACAGGACGAAGATTACGAGGAGAAGGTGCGTGCCTTACGCCAAGTTATCGGTGCGACCATTTTCGGATTAGGACCGTCCTTTGCCCGTGCGATTTTATTGTTTGGGATTGGGCAGTCTGGTAAAACGCAACTTTTGACCATTATTTCGAAGTTGTTACCGAGCGAGGCACTCAGTTACGTTACCCCGTACGACTTCGATGACAAGTTCAAACCGGTCAAATTATCCACTTCACTTTTGAATATTTGTGGGGAATTGGACGAAAAACGGGATATTCCCTCCGCCAATTTCAAACAGGTGGTGGACGGAAGTGTTATGCAGGGCCAATACAAAGGTCGGGATGTGTTTTCATTCGTACCAAAAGCGACACATTGGTTTGCCTCGAACCATTTACCAAAATCAAAAGACACCACGGAAGGGTTCAATCGGCGCTGGGCTGTGTTCACTTTCAACCGGATGGTGCCAAAAGAAGAAAAAATACGTGGTATCGGGGATATTATCGTAGCCGAAGAACGGGAAGCCATTTCAGCGTGGGCCATCGGGGCTATGGGTGACTTACATCGCAAGTCTGATTACGATTTACCCAGAAGTCATTACAAAACGGTCGAGGATATGTGTTCTGAGAACGATAGTCTTTTCTTCTTCCTGACTGCCGACGAAGGTCCTCGGAAAGTGGATGCCGGTGAGGTGGAAATGGAACGCCTATACGAGGCTTATCGTGCCTTCTGCTACTCAATCGCCGGGGCCAAACCAATCGGACTGCGTAAATTCTATACCCGTATGCGTGAAATGGGCATAATTATGGGCTTTGGGGTTAAGCAGTTGGTTGTCGAAGGCCTGAGTCTTGACCGCACGGTCGGTGTTAAACTGGGGAGGGGATGATGGATAAACGTGAACTGCTCAAAATGAGTTTTGAGGACAAAGTACAACGCAGTAAAGAGTTGATTTTAGAGTGGTATTTGCAATATCGGGGTAAAGTCTATGTATCGTTTTCCGGTGGGAAGGACTCAACAGTCCTTCTCCATCTGTGCCGCAGTATCAAAGGTTGCGAAAACGTGGCGGGTGTGTTCTCAGATACCGGGTTGGAATATCCGGAGATTAGGCAGTTTGTCAAGAAACAAGAAAATATCATTTGGATTAAACCAAAAATGACCTTTAAAGAGGTCATCGAGAAGTACGGCTGGCCCGTCGTGAGCAAAGAAGTCGCTCAGAAAATCTCAGAAATCCGGAATACGGGCAGTGAGAAACTTCGGAACAAACGCCTTTATGGTGATGAACGAGGGAATGGGAAGTTACCCGCCAAATGGTTGCCAATGGTGGACGCACCTTTCAAAATCACAAGTAAATGCTGTAATATTATGAAGAAAAACGTTTTTGCGAAGTTTGAGAGAGAGAGAGTGGGTTAAAACCAATTTTGGGTGTTATGGCCACTGAAAGCAAATTACGGATGACAAAATTCCTTAAAGGGAATTGTAATGCGTTCAGTTCGGCACATCCAAAGTCTGAACCGTTGTCTTTTTGGACAGAGGATGATATTTGGGAATATATCCGTAGATATAATGTGGAAATCTGCGAGGTTTATACCAAATGTGGGTTGAAAAGAACCGGATGTATGTTCTGTATGTTCGGTTGTCATTTGGGTGGGGACAAAAGATTTGAGATTATGCGGAGGCAGTGGCCTAAACAATATGCCTATATTATGGATAAGTTGGGTGGGAGAGCGGTGTTCGAGGAATATATGAGAATTGCACACCTTGAAAATAAAAATAGGGTCGAATAAAAAATGGGATAGTTTCATCCAAAGGTTGGTTTTTTGTCTAAATTTTTGTCTACCCCCTTATGAGAGTCGCAAGACTCCGACTTGATAAAAAATCTATTTTTTTTATTTTTTTATAAAATAATGCTTGACATTAAAACGAAAGTGTGATATAATGACTATATCAAGCAAGGGGATGGATTCGCTGTTCTCACTTGATAAAATAAAAATATAAGGATATAAAACAATGAAAACAAAAAACACAAAAACAACAAAAAACACAAAAAACACAAAAAACACAAAAAAAGAATACACCAACAAAGCTTTAGAAAGCCAGCTAATTTTAATTAGGAAATCAATCAAAAAAGCAAGGGAAGCTTCGCAAGAATATACAGCTAATTTAATTTACGCTTTTTTACTGGATTCGCAAGAATACAAAAAAACAGAATCCCGAATCCGTTCCATTTTAGCTGATTCGTTCGGTAATGATTGGCAAGCCGTCAAAGGGTCTGAAAATAGAAAGATTCGCTATGCTAGAATCATTTTTGAATCAAGAATCGAAGCTTTGAAAAATTGCAAAAATCCAGATGAGGTTTTGCATTATCTGAAAACGAATCAAGAACAGCTGAGTCATTCAAAAGTTTTGAATATCAATACGAATCAAGCAAGCAAGCAAGCAAGCAAGAAAGCAATCAAGCAAGAAAGCAATCAAGAAAGCAATCAAGAAAGCAAGTCGAATCTTTATGGGAAGAATCCGAATCCAGAATCCGAATCAATGGAAGTCATAGCTTTCATCAAGTCAGCTGTGAAAAATCCGAAGCTGTTAGCTTTGATGAATGAAAAGCTAGCCGAATCAGGTATCCGAATCCAGTGCATAGCGAATCCGATTCGGAAAGTGGCATAGTCAAGAGAGAGTCGCAAGACTCTCTTTTTTCTTTTTTTTTTCTTTTTTTTTTAACTATGCGTAAGGGTTTTTGAAAAATTTGAATCGCCCGAATCGCAAAAATCGGAGTCGCAAGACTCCAACAACATTTTGAAAGGAACAAACAATGATTAAAGGTGTAATCCAACAATTTTGTAAAACATTAGAACAAGCTGAATCTATCCAATCGGAACTTTACGAGAAATACGATTCTGTGCAGTTAGTATCTTTCCCAACGACACAGGAGGAAGGAATCTACATTTTTAAAGTAGAAAAAAGGTAATTTTTAGCATTTTTTCTACCTAAAACTCTTGACAATACAACAAAAGTATGATATAATCATATCTGTAATCGGGACAACCCGAAACAACTCAACCAATGGAGTCCCGAGACTCCAACAACCAACCTGAAAGGAACTAACGCAATGAAACACACATTATTTATCGGATTGAATGACAAGGACACGAAACAACAAGAAATTGACACTATCACAGCCTATAAAACGCTGATTCGCCTTATGACAAAGAACGGCTACACGGGTGGGACGATTTCCCAAGCCGAGGGATTTTATACTCATCAGGACGGCAGTTTTACAACCGAAAAAATGATTCGGGTGGAAATTATCGATGCCGATGCAGTCAAGACCACTAACCTCATCAACGACATCAAGGTAGCCTTGAATCAGGAATGCGTAGGCTTACAGGAAGAAGTCGTCAAAACGAGTTTTGTGTAGGTGGAGTTTCCCTTATATTTATCCACCTAGCACGAGCAGTTTGGAGTCCCGAGACTCCAAACTGTATTTTTAACCACTAATACGAAAGGAAACTTTACAATGGCAACAGCTAATTTTAAACAAATGGACAAATTTGATTTGTGGGTATATGAACCAGATTTTTGTGGGGATTTACCCGAGAATCCAGAGGAATGCGACTATGATTTCGCTTACGAGGATTTTACCACCAATTTCGACTCTTTACCAAAGCCCAACACGGACTTTTTTGACATCAGCCTGAAATCTGGGCATTATTCTGGGGTGCAGATTTATGTGGACTACAAGCCCGACTTATGCGACCCGAAGCATCTTACCAACGAGGACACACGGTATTTTTTGGATTTACCGTTATCGGTGGCGAAGCGTAGGCACGAAGCCGAAATCAAACGAATCCAAAAGTGGCTTGCCCGACTCGGCAGAATCGGGGCAGTCAAACTGATAGCAGTGGCACGATTTTCAAATGGGGAGGTATGGTATGAACGAGCCTAAACGCACGAGAACCTATCTAACGGCACACAAAGCCAACGGACGGTGGTATTTTAAAGAACACAAAACCAAAAAACCTGATTTAGAAACTTTATTAAACAATTATTTGAAAGGAACAAACTATGGCAACACCAAAAACATTAAAACGAATCGATAAGGAAAAAGCCTTAAAGATTATGAACAAACATTATTTAAACGGAACAGGATATTACGAATACGGGGATTGTGGCGACTTTATCTACGAGGAACGGGGTCGTTTATATCTCATTCGGTCAACATTCGGACAAGAGTATGAAACAGGCGAGGTGGCACAATGAAGAAATACAGAGCAACGATAGAACGGAAAGTCGTCAAGACTTTACTTTTGACTTACGAGTTCGAGTCCCGAGACTCCGTAGACCGTATCAAAGAGGAGTTGAGAAACGGTTGGGCTGACTCATACGCAACCCCGATTGACGAGGATTATTTTGAAGAGGAGTACAACGATAGGTTGTTGACGCTTGAATCTTTGGACGAGGATTCTGAACCGTTATTTGACTTTTTGAGTGATGAAAAATAATGACAAAATGAAAACAGTTGGGTGTTAAACCAAGCACCCAACTGCCCATACCACACTACTGACGATTCGCAACCGAAAACCAAACTGCTCGTTTTTGGGTATTCAAAACCCAAGCACCCAAGCAGTTGGAGTCCCGAGACTCTGAAAAACCTCTTGACTTTTCTACCTGAATAAGGTAGAATTACTATTGCGACTAGGGAGTCTAGACCCGAAAAGATAGCAACTCACTATCCTGTCGCAATATGTTTTTGAGTTGTTTTTATAGGAGTATAAAAATGATAAATTGTGATTACGAATTTTCATTTATCTTTGGAAAAATAGGGACTTGCACTTACTGTGGCGAACCTGCTGATACGATTGAACATTTAATACCTTGGTCTGTGATTACGAGCAGTGATTCGAGTAGAAAGATAAAGGGTTTCTGCACTTACGCTTGCCGAGAATGTAATTGTTTCGCATCAAATCGGGTTTTTCACACTTTTGAGGAACGAGTAAAATTTGTCCACGAAAAATTGAGAAAGAAATACAAGCGATATATGGGGGTTGTTTGGGATAGTGGTGAATTAAACCAAACCACTGGAAATTTGAAAAAATATATACGAGGTTGTAATACTTTGAACAAGATTGCTAGGCAACGATTAGCATATCCCACCTCAAATGAATTTTGGGAAATCCTAAATTCGGCTCGTGAGGATGCCTATTTAGACCCCAGAATCCCAAAAAATCTTTTGGAATTTCTCGTCCCAACAGATTGGACACCAAGTTGGGTTGAAAAATAAAAAACAAGGAAAGGGGGTTTTTAAGCGTTTCCTATCACGGATACCTAAAAACCCCCGTTTGCCTCTGTAAGACCCCTTTACGGCGTTTTTAGAGGCATTTTAACTCGGAAGTATATCCCCAACTTTCGAGTTTTTTAAATTTTTAACCATTTTGGGGATATTTTTAACACGAAAGGATACACAATGATAAAAATCGTAGAAGAAATCGGAATTAGAGAGTTTAAACCTTGGTCGGGGGCAGTAGACCCCTTCAATGAAATTGAAGAATGTGGCAAACTGGACCAATTTGAGCAGTTGATTGAACAGTTATACCCAGAGGGAATTTCTCGCACTGGTATCAATGATTGGCTCTGGCACGAAACAGAAAGCCTCTACGAGGCTCTCGGTATGATACGCTCGGAATCTGAACTCCAAGACATCATCACCGACAATGTCATAGAACCAAACGCTGATTTAGACCAATTTCTCGACTCAGAGGATTTTAACTGCTATGAACGGGACAAAATCAGAACCAATTTTGAGGATTGGGTGGACGATTACCAGTTTTTGCACGATTTGGGAAAATATGCCGACTAAAGTTTGGTAGTATCGGTGGAGGCAGTCGAGAGGTGGGCGTGGGCAGTTTTTGACCAAAATTGCCCAAATTAACAAAAGTTGTAATTTTTACACTTAAGAAGCAGAAGTCATTGATTTTATTGAATCTGGTATGTCACTTTACTTTTTCTAACTCGGTTTCCCTGAAAAAAAATGGGGTAAAAATATATAAAAAGGGTAAAAAATATATATATAAAAGCGAGTTGAAGAATCTTAAGTGACATATCGGATTCAATGTTTTCAATGACTTACGCTTCTTAAGTGACATTTTGAGAACCCCAAAATGGCATTTTTGTCTAATTTTTGTCTAAAATTACCCATTTTTCATAAACGAAAGTAGTAAAGTCAACCAAGTGTATAAGCATACCAAAGTTTTAACATCAAAAAATCACAAAAAACTGATTTTTTCTACCTAAAACACTTGACAATACTACAAAAGTATGCTATAATAAAGGTATCCAAGCAGGAAAAGGGACTCACTGCTTGGGTATTTCAATCCAACTGCTTGGGTGGTTCGGATTACACACCCCACAACCCCACAACCCAGCAACCCCACAACCCCACAACCCCACAACAGAGTCCCGAGACTCCAACAGATGAAAGGAAAAGCAAATGAAAACGGAGTATATTTCGCAAGAGAACGCAGACAGATTGTATCGGATATTAAACCGTGCAAGTGGTTGTTATTTCAAGGTTTATGACACAGAGTCGCACGTTATTACGACGAGGTTTCCAGAGAAGTTGATTATGGCGATTGACGGAGGGGACGAGGAGATTCGGATAGAGATTTACGACCACAGCGAGCGTGTATATCGTGGGACATTGTATTTACTGCCGTATGAGGAGGATTCGATGCCTTACGATTGGTCTGACAACGCATTTATGGACAAGTTATTAGATTTTTGAGGGCGTAGAAAACTATCTAAACTAAAATGATTTGTCAAGTAAAACCCACCTCGCCTATCGGCTCGGTGGAGGAAGATGACACGGAGTCCCGAGACTCCACATTACAACTAAAAATTGAGAAAGGAAAATAAAATGGAAAAAACTATAACATTTAAAATTGATAAGAATCGCAAAGCAGAGATTGAGATTACCTTGGGTGATGAGGGACGGTTTTCTGTCTGTGGTAGTTTGTATGAAAAGAATCGGTCCAAATGGGAGTGTGAGTATTGTGGACAATGTTTGGACTCGCTTTCCGAGTTGATTACTGACCCATTATTTACGCAGATTTATTTCTTATGGAAACGGTATCATTTGAATGATTTGCACGCAGGGACTCCTGTGCAGGAGTATGCGTTGGAACATTCCCCCATTGGTTCTTTGTTGGAAGCTGATTACAAACACCGTTGTGAGTATTTAAAATCCATTGGTTTATATGAGGTCAGTGGGTATAAGTATGGACACGGTTGGTTGACTGAAACTATCGAACCACACGATTTGGAATTGATAAAAAGCATCGCAACAGGCGAACGCAACCTCGCCTGACGGCTCGGTTGCTAAATAAAACGGAGTCCCGAGACTCCAACAACCAAGAAAGGAAAATAAAATGATTACAGTGCAAATGGAAGAAAGTGATGTTTTGGATTTATTTATCCAGCGTATAAATTATTGGACAACAGACCCAGTCGTTGCCAATTTATATACCGATATGTATGAAAGATTGCTCGAAGATGGGTGTTTCAATCACACCCAACTGGATATACAGAGAATCGTAGATAACGATTATGTGAATAACTGCTCAATCATATATTCAGACGACCCAGATTTCGATAAATACTTTAAGATTTACGAGGAACGGGGTGCGTGCGATATATCTGACGAGGATTTATCTTATTCATATATCGAATCGGTAGATAATGACGATGAACCAACAATGATGTTGGTGCGTAGATAAAAAAAAAAACCCGTCAAGTGCTTTTTTATCCGAAAAGCACTTGACAATATAACCAAAGTATGCTATAATGTATTTATCAAGGCAGGAAAAGGGACTCACTGCTTTGACCGAACCCACCTCGCCTATCGGCTCGGTGGAGAACAGAGTCCCGAGACTCAAACACACCTCGCCTATCGGCTCGGTGGAAGAATGAAAGGAAATTACAATGAGAGAATCAACAAAATATAATAAAATCATCGGTATTGCGAATGGTTCGGTTTATGTGTTAGAAGAAACCTTTACATACTCTGGCGAGTTTAAAGGTTGCTGTGGATACACAATGTCCACGATTTCGCAGGATTATATTGACGAACGCAATGATGTCGATTGGTTGTGCGATAATTATGATTATGTATGGCGTGAGGCTGTGCAAGCACAGCAAACAACAATGGGTCTTGAGGATTTTATGGACGATTGGGTGCGTAATTGTTGTGAGTTGTTTCCGACAGACGACTCCTCGTTTCGTATGGATTTCGAACAAGCGTTGGAAGATGCTCGTCCAGAGGTTGCCAAAAAAGTTATTGAGTATTTTGGTGCTGACAGCGAGGATTTTGGTGCTTGGAACAACGAGGGTTGTGGGCGTTGTTTTCACAAAGATATGGAATGGGACGAATTGTTTGAACCAGAACTTTGGGAAATGATTCGTGCTACCGAATAGATGAACGCAACCTCGCCTGACGGCTCGGTTGCTAAATGAAAAACTCGGAGTCCCGAGTCTCGGGACTCCATAACACAAGAAAGGAAAATAAAATGAAAACAGTAAATTACACGAATTTGTCAACAGCAATTTTTCAAGGGTTTTATGAATCAAACTTGTATAATGCTGATAGCGAATACTATGCTAGAGAATACTTGGGGGAAGATTGCGAACTGCAAGATTTTAAAGGTTTTTGTAATAAGGTAGCCAAAAAGGCAGGCGATTTGTTGCACGAACAGGTTGTGTGGGACGACTCGCTTATCCAACGGATTGATTTCGTTGAGTTAGATAGTCCAGAGTTTTACAATTACCGAACGGACCGATTGGTTTTGTCTGTTGATGTAGACACGGACGGTTTAGAGGAGTATTGCTTTGAAGAACACGCCGAAAAGTTTGCGAAGTATTTGGAAGATAATTTTACTTCTTATGACGGTTTCCATTCGTTTATTCGCAACACGCTCGGTGGTTTCAAGGAACAGTATGTTGAGGAAGATAAAAAGGGTCGCTGTTTGGATGTAATGATTGAGTTTTATATCTTACAAAACATCGATTTGGATTCGTATCAACTGGCTTTGGTTGAGTGTGCGAATGAAGAACTTTATAACTATATGACAACCACCTCGCCTGACGGCTCGGTGGAGAACTGAAAGGAAAATAAAATGAAAAATATACCGACAATTAGTTATGGTTTAATGGCAGAAGTTGTCAGAACCATTGAACACTTAAAAACTTTTAACTTTACCGATTTATCCGAAGTATCAGAACGACTTGATGTTTATGATTTTGGTGAGTATTATTGTGATTTCACATTTTCATTGGGTGATTCGGAAATCGTGATTGAGGGAAGTTATTATATCGGGGATAAGGGTAACATAACTCTTTCCGATTGCTTTTCCGTATTTAATTCAGAAGCAGAACTTTTGTTGGAGGTAGATTAAATGAAAATACTAATTGACACAAATTACAACACAGAACTTATGGCAGAAATTGGCTGTGAAATACAGGAAGTTAAACGTTTTATCGAAAATAAAACCTTTGAGGAATGTTATGATAATTTCCCGTGGGAAATAACCTGTGTTGTCACAGACGACTCTTTGTTCGATTTCTATACGGATAGTTTGTCTGGAACAATCGAAAAGGGTGTAGACGGTAAAGCACAAACATCTGGTGTTTGGAGTTATTACCGAAACGGCGAATGTATTTTTGATTTTGAGGAGAGTCACGATGATTAAATGTGATGAAGATGGAAACGAAGTCAACACTGGCTCGTATTGGAAGTTTATTGAGGCTTATTATCCTAATTACGATTCTTCCGATGAAATATGCGATAGCAACGATTTCAGCTTGTGGTTAGAGTGCGAACGAGCCAACCCACCGATGGGCTTGGAAAATTGTATTAAAAATGAAGTAGTGATTTTTGAAAAAGCACTGCGAAACTATATTAAATTAAGAAAGGAAAATAACAATGAAAACTTATGAAATTACTTATTGGGAAAAAGAAAGTGTTTGGGTTGAAAGACGCACACTGGTAAAAACGAAACACGATTTGAATAAAGCCATTGAAGATGGGGACGAAGAAATCCTGAAAGAAGCCATCGAAGACAACGCTCTTGATTATATTCAAGCTGATTATAATTGGGAAACGGCAGAACACGAAGATTATGACTTCGAAGAAGTTATGGTCGAGGAGATTCAAAATGATTAAAATATACGACTTACCGAAAAGCAATAACAAAGCAAAGGTTGTTATCGATGATGAGGGTGTTTATACTCTCGTGAGTTATAACACACCCATTATCGAACAATATCCAGACGGCACATTAAAACGCCTTTACGATGGGTGGACTGCCACCACAGGGCGACACATCAAAGCGTTCTGTGAACTGGATAAAAAGAAGTTTATGGCATTACCATTAAATGAAAGGATTTAAAAATGGAAGATATAGAAGATTTGAAATATCGAATTGAAGAACTTGAACAACAAAACTCGTTTGAATGTCAATGCGTATCAGAACGGGACGAAAAGTTGGCTAAAATCCGACGGCGTATCCTATTGGACGTTTATCCGAAAGCGATAAACAACCCCGACATTCAACACCAACTTATTGAACTTTTAAAATTGATTGAGGAATGAAAAATGACAACGGTTAACATTGATTTACAAGAAGTGGCAATCAGTGCTTTCAAAGAGATTTTAGAGGAATACTCTTTGGATTGTTTGGTTTATGATATTGCTATCGCAAACCCACAGTGGTGGTCAGATACATTCAAACCTGTAATTGATGAATCAATTAAACAGGCTTTTATGAAAAAAGGTGAAAAGATTTTGAAGGAAGTAATGGAATCGGTTATTTCTGAATCTGATTTAGATTATCTAATTGAACGAAAAGTTGAAGAAATCGTCACCCCTATTGTTAAAGAACAAATTATGAAAGGATTTAAAAATGCAAAAGGAATTTGAATTATACAGAAAAATGAACAACCTTACTAAAAGAGATTTTTCGAATATGTTGGGTGTTTCACAGAACACTTATAATTATTGGCTTTCTGGTGATAAAAAACCCAGAACTCGATTTACAGCAAACTTACAGGCGTTTTATGAAGCCAACATCAAAGGTAAAGTAGAGTCCCGAGACTCCACAGAACCAACTTTGAAAGGGCGTAAAAAAGAAAAACGCACCCTTTATGATATGATGGACCTGTTGTCGGAATTAAAAGATGGGAATACGGTTTATTTAACCAATACACCTTATTCTTTGAAAATTGTAGACGGGTTTATCGTTCGATATAACGGTGATGACATTATATCAATCGGCTCTCCGGTGTTGTCGTCTGACGAATATCACGTCTATAAACCGATTCCTTTGAATATCCAAATAGGAAAACGCTATCTGACGGCTAAGGGTGAAAAGGTTACGATTTACACCAAAGACGATGATGACACATTCAAAGGTATATTTGACAACACAGGGAATACGAATTTTTATAATTCAAACGGACTCGTTTGTTCCATTGGTGGTAGTTACGAAGATAATTTAATTGAGGAGATTTAAAATGCAAAATAATGTAAAAGTAGTATTGACAGACGGAGAAATTAAGTTTTATAATGGGGACGAAGAGTTCTCGAGTATGGAAGAGGCTTTTATGGGTAAGAAAATATCCCAACCCGATTTTATAACGGTTAGAACGGATATGCTCGTTGACCTTTATAAAGAGGCAAAAGCCTGTTGTGGACGTTCGGTTATAGACGAACCCTGCAAATCTTATAATCGTGGAATTATGTATGCTATTGAAAGGATTTTACCGAATGTTGAGAGCATCTGAAACAGACGTTGTTGAATTATTACTGCAAGGACTTAGTAATAAAGACATTGCAGATAAATTGCAAATAAAAGAAGCAACGGTTAAATGTCATCTTTACCGAGTTTATCAAAAATTAAATATTAAATCGGATAGAGAACTTATCGCAAAATTTTATAAAAACGAACTGGAGGTTATAAATGAATCTATTGCAAGAAACCATTGAAGAAGAATTGAAAAACGCATTTAATGTGTATTTCGATAATTACGACCACGAAACAGAGGATAATCCTGTTCCATACGGCGACACTTACGTCAGTTCTGGGGATTACATAACGGACGAATCTGCTGAACGTTGCGTTGACGATTTCCGTGAGGAATTTGACTTTGAGGAGTTTGTTACGGAACAACTTTTGAATAGTCCGAAGTTCGAAGAAGCCGTTAGAAATGTTCTCAAAACAATGAGATTGTAGGAGGTTTTGTTATGAGGGGTTTAAAATTGAGAATTCAAAACGGTGAACCTTTGAAACTTGCTCTTGTAGAACATTACTATAAAGGGCGTTGGATTAAATATCCAAAAGACAGGGTTTATCATTTAGTTGGTTTTGTTAAGGTTACGGATTATGAAACAGATGAAACAATTATCTTTAAAATGCCAGAAAGAACAGTCTATCGGAAACAACGACATTCTGAATTTGACTGAGTATTTCGAGGATGTGAACTTATATATGAATGGGTATTACAAAGACTTATACATATATGATATTATCAACAAACACCTTCCCTTTTTATCGGAAGATTACCGAGAGGATTTGGTTTATAATTATATGAAAACGAGGTTTGATAGATATGAAGGCTAGACATTGGGGTTGGAATTATGTGGACGGGGTGGAGTTCTTTTTGGAAGAAGGATATAAACTTCCAGAGTTTTGTCCTTTCAATAAGATGCCTTCCGTAAGGTGTCCCCATAGAACGAAAGGGCAACCCCTTCCATACGCAGAACCGGAATTGTGTTTTTCGGAACAACCCTATGTTTATCCTGAAAACGTAAAAGTCGAAACCTCGAAAGTCAGATATACAGGTATGAACTGCTTACCTTTGATTCGTAAGATGATGGGGGAAACAAATTATGTGCCAATTCTGATTGAGGGTGTTCGGTTGGATAACCAACTGCTTAATTTTTTAGATTGTCTTTACAACGAAATGATGATGTCGGGACGGGGCGTTGTAATGACAGGTGATTGTAATATCCCATATCCGACATTTGTTAGGAGAATCAATGTTAGAAAAATGGATGCAACTGAAATCACTGGAACGTCAAATAAAAGATGAACGTGTGGCTCTTGAAGAACACATTTTTATGAAGTACGGAAACGCTTTACAAAAACAACACAACACTATTCGTGATGGTGAATATAAAATAACCATAAAAATCAACGAAAAATTAAAAGTTGTAAAAGGTGTTGTTCCACCGGCTTACGCTCACGATATTTACGTGCAGAAAGTTGATGAGAAAAAACTGGAAAAATACGCCGATGAAAATTGGGTAGAACGTGTGATGAACAAACCGAGTATCGAGGTTGTCAGGGAGGTTTAATGGCAATCTTTCTTTTATATCTATTTATATCATTTTTGTTTAACTGTGAAAAAATGTTTGACAATAGGCAAAAAGCACGATATAAAGTATTTGATGTTGAAGATGATTTATATTTTAATGGGGTATATCACGCAGGTGATGAATTTTTATAATGGCAGATATTACGAAATGTGCAAACTATTTTAAATGTCCTTTGGCTAAAACTTGTAAAAGAGTGCTGGCTGAAGATGACCAGTATGGTTGGCAAAGTTATGCTGACTATTATATCGATGACCGGAATGAATGTGACCGTTACATTCCAATGAAAGGGGGTTCAAATGTTACCGATGATGTTTTAAAAGAAAATGAAAATTAACAAAAGTCAACCAAAATAAAAGGAGTTTAAAAATGTTTAACTTTGTAAAAAACATATTCAAAAAGAAAAAAGCTAAAACGTTTGAGGTGGCACCCCTTGTAACGGTTGCTATGACAGACGTTGAATTTTTAAGATTGTTTCCTAACCCGTATCGGGAGGCGGTAGAATTGACGAAACGTAGAAAAGGAAACAAAACATCATTTAAAAAGGGAAATATCCCGTGGAATAAAGGAAAAAAGAAAAATGGAAAATAAAGAAAGATTACTCTCATTTGTGGAACGTATTGAACGTTTAGAAGAAGAGAAAAAAGAATTAACAGCAGATATTAGTGAAGTTTTGAAGGAAGCGAAAGGTGAAGGTTTTGATACGAAAGTCATCAAAGAAATTATCAAACTTCGCAGAATGCTCGCTACCGATAGAGCCGAATACGAATATCTGAGAGATGAATACAAGAAATTATTGGGTATCGAATAATGGAAATATCAATCGGAGATTCAGTGACCTTTAACGGTTCGGATTATTTCGTCGTTACGAACATTACGACGGAAGAAATCAAAACTAGAAAAAAAGGCACACTGGTTTTTGTTAAATTATATTTTGGGGATGCTCACCAACCTATGTATAAACATAGCGTTGTTGGTGTAAAAAAGTTGGCCTAAAGAGTCTCCTTTCAGAGCGTGGGGAGTGGTTGCCTCAAAAGAACAAATGCCGTACATCAGACTCTTTGGGTACTTCGAACTTGATGTGTTTTAGTTCGATGAATCATTGAAGATGTCAATTTGTTCAACAACCACAACTTATTTTTGGGGGTTAAAATGTTACAGTTACGAGATTATCAGTTAGAACGGTTACAATATCATTTAAAGAACGACCGTTCATTGGAGTTATTACCTATGGGGCGTGGGAAAACCCCCATAGCCTGCGTTTATGCTAAACTCCAATGGGATTTATATAAAGAAAAATCAGTTTGGGTAATGCCCGTTGCTTTGTTGTCGAAAAACAAAGATGAAATTATGAAATGGTGCGAGTTTTCGGACGAGGAAGTTGCTTTATTGAACGTTCCGAAAAACAAGCGTATGAAGATTTATGCCGACCAAAACGTAAAAGCGTTTATGATGTCGGGTGATACTTATGCCCGTGAGTGGCGTGAATTACCGTCGGATGTGAACGTTGTGATAGTGGATGAATTTCATCAAAACTTCGGTTCGCATACGAGTATGAGAACACAACAATTTTATGTTAGTTCTCGTCGTTTTAAGAAAATAAAAATAATGACTGGAACGTTGATTGCCGGCAAATATAGTTCGGCTTATCCGGCCATCGCTGTAATCGAACCTCGTTATTATTTAAATTATAACAACTTCTTGGCTTATCACGGCGTGTTCAACAACTTCAATCAGATTGTGGCTTGGCGTAACCCAGATAAACTGCGGGAGATTTTAAGCCGGCATTCTTCTGGTTTGAACGACCCGTTTGCCGGTAGGAAGAATTGGACCGAAATCATCTTCGAAAAATGCAACTTCGACGAAAAACAAAAAATGGCATATAAAGAAATGGAAGAAGAAGCCTTGTTGGAACTCGAAGATAAATTCATCGATGCCCGTGATTCAGGTGGGGTTAAACAGATTCGTTGTCGGCAGATATTATCTTGTCCGGAAAGTATTGACTTAAAGGTTGGTTTTCTCGGTAAAGACGATATGTTAAAAATTCACTTGTTAAACGCAAAGGAAGAAAATGAACGACTCGTTATATTCTCGGTATTCAACGCAGAACAAGAACGCATAAAGAAATTATGCGATGATATTGGGGTGCGTGCTGAGATTATGAACGGTGATGTCCCTTCCTCTAAACGTGGTGAGATTGATAGGAAATTTCAGAACAACGAGATTGATGTTATCATAGGTTCCCCGAAGATTGCCTCTATCGGTTTTAATTGGGAATTCATAAAAGAAATTATATTCACTTCTATGTCCTATGATAATTCAGAGTTTTCTCAGGCTATGGGTCGTGGGGACCGTGGTTCACGGACAAGACCGTTGTTGGTTTATGTTCTAACCTACGACACAAAAGTTGAGAAAAGAATAATGACAATTTTATACAGAAAATCTGACGAATTGAAGAAAATTTTTTCAAAAAGTAGTTGACATTGTTTTGTATATGTGTCATTATAAGAGTGTGGGAAACCACAAATGTTAAATGTAAAAATTTTAAAAGAAAGGAAAATTAAAATGTATAATGTAGATATGTTAAAAGTGTTAATCAATGCTGGCGTTAAGGTTAAACCGGAACAGGCTAGTGAGGAAGATTGGGCGGCAGCGATGGCTTCGTTCTCGCAACAACAACCGCAAACACAAATTGTTGACGTGGTTCCTCTGGCACAATCAAGCAGTGTTTCCTCGGTTTCTGTTGACGTGGTTCCTCTGGCACAATCAAGCGGTGTTTCGTCGGTTCCGGTTGTTCCAGTTTCACAACAACCAAATCAAACATTTGTTGGAAAGAAAGAATACACCTTTGATGATTTCAAACCTCAAGGGATGGCTGTTGATGGCATTTTAACTTTGAAAAACGGAACACCTTTTGTTTCTCAGAAAGAAATTTTAAAGAAAGCATTTAAGGCTACTTTATTGTTCGATGAAACAAAAGTAAAACAAGTTATCAAATGTAATGTCAACGGAAAAGCCACATACTTCTCAACATACGGAGATGGTGTCGATTCCCGTGATGGAACACCGTTCCAGACAAAAATTGATTACTGCAAACGTATGGACCCGAACGCCTTTGTTTATCCTTCAGCAGAGTTAGTTTTCGAACTGAGTGAAGATGTCACAGACCCGAATGGTAAAGTGGTTGCCACAAAGGGTATGAAGTTGGGACACTCCACTTCTGCTACAAACCGTAAGGTTTTGAATGAATTTTACGATGCTTGTAAGATGAAGGGTGTTGATGTTCGTGCTGACCACGTTCCTGTTCAAGTTGGTTTTGTTCAAATGAACAACAACAAAGGGCAGATTTGGACGTGTATTACGCTCGAATTAGTCGAAGGTTAATGTTACACAGGTGTCGTGTTTAGGCACGACACCTTTTCTATTTGGGGTGTATTATGTCAAAGATTATAATTTATGATTCAAACAACTGGGTTCGTATGACGGTGGAAAAAGATTTCACCGGTCTTGGGTTGCGTATGTGTTGGTCCGAGGTGATTAAAGACGACGGTAATATCCGTATTTTCGTTTTCGACGGACGTGGTTGTAATAATTTGAGAAGAACGTTATATCCGGAGTATAAGGCTAAAAGAAAATTACCGACGGATAATTTCTTCGAGAATTTGGCGTTTTTTAAAGAGATTTTGCATTATGCACCGAAAAACGTTGGGGTCGTAGAACGAGAAGGGTTTGAAGGTGATGATGTCATTTATACGATAGCAAAGATGATGCAACCGGCTGAGGTTACTATTATGTCTACGGATAAAGACTTAACTGCTATACCTAACGCTGTCAATCCTTTAGTTTCGAAACTTTTATGTGAACGGAAGTACGTCCATTTATACAAAGCGTTGGTGGGTGATAATTCTGATAACATAAAGGGTGTCCACGGTTTCGGTAAAAGGAGTTGGGAAATTTTAACGACGGATGAAAAGGATTTGTTGGTTAAATTTTTCGAGAACGGTCTTTCCGAAAACGATGCTATAAATTGTTCGGTTATCAACCCGAAGGTTTGGTCATTGATTCAAAAAACAGACGACCAGACATTGAGAACCAACTGGACGATAACCAGTTTTTTTGAGGTTCCCAACCTACAAATAGAATGGGGTGAGGATAACATTGAATTATCTGAAATGAAACTACGAGAGGTTATGTTATGAGTATGAAATTGAATTTAATAATGGGTGCGAGAAATGACGCAAAGAACGCACGGGATGAGAATGATTTTTACGCAACTCATCCGGATGCCGTGAAAGATTTTCTTAAAGCGTTGGAAGAATACAACGATGGGTTAACGTGTAATAAGGTTTTAGAACCTTGTGCCGGAAACGGTCACATATCGGAAGTGTTTAAAGAAAAAGGCTACGAGGTTTTATCGTGGGATTTGGTACAACGTGAATATCCGTTGGATAAGGTTGGTGATTTTTTAACATACGATGGTCCGCAGGTGGATGCCGATGTAGTTACGAACCCGCCATTTAAACTGGCGTTGGAGTTTGTGAATAAAGCACTGGATGTTGTGACGGATGGTCGTCGTGTTTGTATGCTTATGAAGGTTCAATTCTTAGAAGGTATGAAGAGGTGGAAACGTCTTTACAGTAAGAATTGTATGAAATATGTGTATGTGAACTCTCGCCGGCAACACACTGCTATGGGTGGGGAGTTTGATAAATTGGAATCCAAAACCCAATGTTATTGTTGGTTTGTATTTGAGAAAGGTTTTGAAGGGGAACCTATTGTAAGGTGGATAAAATGATTGATGTTAGATGTTTGATTCGTATTTTCAACGAAGAAAAGGGTGAATATTACAAAGAGATTACGATAACTTACACGAAGGATAGTTATGTCGTGATTGCTGACGGTGTTGTTTTAGATAATCCGATTATGGAGAAATGTATCGGGGTGTATGATGACGACAAACGATTGGTATATACGTTGGATATTGTCGAAATCGACGGAATTCGCCGGTTAGTGTATGATGATGGTACGGTCAATTTGGGTGGTAAATGTATTCCACTCGAGGAAGTTGATTGTAAAACCCTTAAAATTATAGGGAATGAACGTGAACATTTCGATTTGATAAATGGAGAATTACTATGAAAAAGATAACAGAAGTACCGAAGGATTCTAAATTAAGAGTGATTGATTTTTCTGCCGATTGGTGTGGTCATTGTCGGCAATTAAAACCGTTGTTGGAGGCAGAAGAAACGAAAAACCCCAACATAGAATTTTGTGTCGTCGACGTTGATACGGTTCCGGCGGAGATGTTGGATGCTTTCGATGTGAATGAATTACCTTTAATTGTCGCCGTGAAGAATGGTGAGGTTAAATCGGTCTACGAAGAAAGTGAAGGTTCTCTTTCTTCTTGGGTTTCATTTATACAGTGGTGAGGTGTGAAATGATTGTAAAAGGACCGAAAGATGTTCAAATTGGAAACCTGTATATGTATGATAGATGGCATTATGGGTGTCACAAATTAGACTGTGGGGTTTGTATTGGTGTAACTGAAAAAAGTGTGACCTTCCGAGACCCAGAACGCTCTTACCTGAGTGGACACGAGGTTAAGTTTATATCCAACGCTTATCCCAAAACTGAATACACAATGATTGCCGATTATGACAAACGTATTTTTAACGCTTACAATAAGCGTATAGACAATCTGGGGAACGATTTGAAAAATATTTGGGAAGGGAACATTAAAAAAGAACGGAAACGTAAGAAGAAAGGCTTTTGGAAAAGGTGGTTTAAATGAAAAAATACAACATTATCTATGCAGACCCACCGTGGGCGTATTTGTGGGGTAAAGGTAAGGATGGTGGACACTTTGCACCTGAAAAACACTATCAGACGATGGAGGTTGATGAAATATGCAAACTCAACGTGAAAAAGATTGCCGATAAAAATTGTGCGTTATTGATGTGGGCTACTATGCCGACATTACCGGATGCGATTCGTGTTATAAAAGAATGGGGATTTCGCTATAAAACGTGTGCCTTCACTTGGGTAAAGACACGGAAGGACGGACAACCACTTGCCGGTATGGGTAGTTACACGAAATCCAACGCTGAGTTATGTTTGTTGGCTATGCGTGGACATATTAAAAGTGTGGATAAAACGGTGCCACAAATTGTTATGCAACAACGTATGGGGCATTCGGTAAAACCACCGCAGGTGCGTGATAAAATTGTACAATTATTCGGGGACATTCCTCGTGTAGAGTTATTTGCCAGACAAACTGCCGAAGGTTGGGATTGTTTGGGTAATGAAATAGATGGTCAAGATATAAGGGAGATTTTAAAATGACTATAAAAAAATACTTAACAACACCAGAAGAAATACTGGCTTTAAAAGATACTGATACAAAGATTTATACGTTTTCAGAAGAAAAGTATTACAAGTTTATTGATGGTGTCTTGTGCCTTTTCAGTGGAAACGATTCTATTGAACTGTTTAATACAAATCTAGCAATAGGAACTTATGAACGTCCCTACATTCTCGTAGAAGAACCTGTTAAGGAAGCTGATGAGAAATGGAAGGTTATTGATGAGTTTCCTGATTATGAAGTTTCTTCCTTAGGTCGTGTATTTTCTAAAAAAAGAAATAGAATGTTAAAACCCTATAAAAGCAGGGGGTATGAAGTTGTTGATTTGGGTGTTAGGAGTGAAAATCGTGGTGCAAGATATGTTCACAGACTTGTTGCAACGGCGTTTATTGAAAACCCAGAAAACAAAGAAGAAGTAAATCATAAAAATAGCAAAAGAGATGATAACAGAATAGAAAATTTAGAATGGGTGACACCACAAGAAAACGTTGTTCATTCTTATAGGTGTGGGAAACAGAAATATGCAAGTAGAAATAGAACACAACAAGTATTATCTTGTTCACAACCGATTGTTTGTGTAGAAACTGGTATTAGGTATTTCTCAATTAGCGATGCGTCTAGAAAATTACATATTCACACAGCAAATATAGCAAGATGTGTAAAAAATAATAAAAAAAGCGTTCACGGATTGCATTTTTTGGCATTACCAAAGCCCGAAGTCGCAGAGATTACTGGCTATAAAGTGGAGGCGTAAGATGTATGGTAATATTTTCGATGGATTCTTTTCTTTTGTAGCAACTTTAATCGCAGCGTTTCTTTTGATTATTTTTATTTTGGTAGGAATGCTTTTCTTTGGTAAAAGTGAATCGGAATACAGAGAAATTGTTATAAATGAATTATGTCAAAAGAAACAGTATGACTTTTGTGAAGTTAGTACTTATAAGTTAAAAACGGAGGAATAAATGTGGAAATTTACTATTAAACAGGATGGATTAAAGGTTGCCTCGGGTTTTGGAGAGGATAAAGAGTTTGTCCTCAATGAGTGCTTTCATTACCTTTCCTTGTATGCAGAGGAAACTTTTAAAAAGATGACAATAGAAATAGAAGAAACGGAGAAGTAAAGATGTATATTAATCACAAAACAAAGACAGACATTCTATTAGAGGATATTAAGGGCGAAGATGAAAAAGAATATATGGACTATCTGATTCACAACAGAACAGAACTGACAAAGCAGATAAAACGTCATTTGGATGAGCTATTACTGCTACAAAAGAAACTTGACATAGCTGTAAAGGCTTTGAAACATATGGCAAAGTTTCCAGCATACTATCACGATTATACTGGACCAGCTGCACAGAAAGCCTTAAAAGAAATTGATTTGGTCGGGACATCAATGTCCTTAGCAAAGGAGGAAGTATGAAACAGATAACGATTTATGAGTTCTTGGAAAGAAATAAAGATATTTTGTGCGGTTATTATGTTGCTATGGACAAAACCGGTGATTGGAAACTTTATGGTTCAGAACCAGAAGCTAGAAAAGGGTGGAATGAATGGTTATTACATTCAGATACTGTTTTTGATTTAAGCGGTTTTAGCATCGCCCCTTTTGAAGGGGACTGGCAAGATAGTCTAATTAAGATTGAATATAAGGAGGTAAAATGATTAGAAAAGAAGCGGAACAATTAGCAGAAAAACTTAGTAAGGTTTGTATGCGTTCTTTAACATCAAAATTATATCAATTCCCACCTTTATCAAAAGGAGAAGCGTTGATAAAGACGGCAGAAATAATGCTGTTTTATTGGGAAGCGGTTGAAAGTTTAATAAAGGAGGAAGTATGAAACTGAATGAAATAAAAAAAGTTGGATTTTATACAGATGACTTGCAAAAAAAGGAAACGATTTTTGAGGTGATTAAAAACACCGATGAGGTATGGTTGAAAGAAGAACCAGAGTGCAAAGTTCTTATTGATACTTGGTTTTACGACCATACGGACGATAATGATAAGAAAAATTATCAATGCGATGGGACGTTAAGAGAACCGAGATTTTCAGAACCAATAGAGGTATTTGAAATAAAAGATATGAAATACGAAATTTATGGAAATTCTGGTGGGTGTATGAGGGAAAAAATAAAAACTTATAAAGAAAAGTATCTTTCGCTGTTAGATGGCGATAAAGGAACATTGGAACACTTGAAAAAGATTCTTCCGATGATTGAGTATAACAGGGTCGCCTATGATTACCTAGAAAAAGTCATAGAAGATATGGAAAAAGATATAAAGGAGGAACAATGAGTAAAGAACTGACAGAACAATGGCGTAATGGAACGCTGCACGGTGGTTGGTATTTTCTTGAATTTGAAAATGGTGCAATACTTCCGGTATATTATTGTGAACTTAATAGAGAGTTTGAGTTTAAGTGGGATTGGAAAATATCAAAAGTCCTATTACCTGCAAGTTATGACCAATTCGTTGAACTCATCAAAAAGGTTCACATTCTTAACGAAGCGAATATGCAATTAGAAAACGCTATTGGTTCGCAGGCTGATTATTTTCGGCAAAAGATTAGCGTTCTTGAATCTAAACTATCCGAAGTAAATGAGGTTATCAAGTTTTATGCAAACACGGACGGGTTGACCGAAGAAGAAAAACAAATGAGTGCTGAAAAATACCATCTTGTTTATGGATTGAAAGCATACGATTACATTGAAAGGTATGGTGTGAAATGAAATGGACAGATGACAAAATAGTAGAATGGCATAAAAAGACTTTCCCTGATTGCACCTACGAAAGTCAGTTAGCAAAATTGGACGAGGAGTTAAAGGAAGTTTCCGAGGCTCAGAAAAAAGGAAATTACGAACATTCCTTTGATGAACAGGCAGATGTGTATATTGTAGCAACGGTATTGAAAGAAAGGTTTAACAGTGCGATTGCTAAATATTTTTTAGCTTGGGAAGACGGGTGGCAAACCCCGTTCTTATTTGAACGTGTTGACCGTAAAATGGAACTGAATCAGAAAAGAACGTGGTGTAAACTCAACGGTGTGTATCGACATAAGGAAGTTTAAAATGAAAACAGGTGATGAAGTTAGATTTAACATTGTCTCCGAACCTTATACGAGGAGGGGTTACATTATAAACAAAAAAGACGGTAAGTTTTTGGTGAGCGTCCCTTACAGTCGCTGTAAAAGATATTACTGGAAAACACGTGAGCAATTAACGGTTGTGAAACCTTATGTTCCAGATTTCCCGACTCCGGAAGAACGAATCGATGAGTTTAAATGGACGATTAAAACGGCTTTGGAGTTTTTAAAGCAAGGAAATACCAAACCCGCTGTTTATATACTTGAAAAATGCTTGACAAATGGAAATAAAAAAGATACAGTTGAGGTAGGAGGTAATGTATGAACATAAAAGAAAAATGTAGAGAATTGAATATGCCCTATCTTGTGGTTATGAAACGCATTTCTAGGGGTTGGTCTATTGCAAAAGCCTTAGAAACGCCTAGACAACACAAAGCAAGAGAACGCATATTTTATAAAGGGAAATCTTTATCAGAATTATTCCCAGAACATATCGTTTCTAAAATCAAAGAAAGAATTAAATCCGGTTGGAGTGTTGAACTTGCGGTTGAAACCCCTTGTAAAACGAATAAACGAACGGGTTTGGACCGTTCTAAATTATCTAACCGTGAATATCATAAACAGTACGCAAGACTGAGGAAATCAAATGTGGACAAATCTTAAACTTTCTTTTCATCTTTTATTTTTAACATTCGACACATTGATTGTGGGCATCCTTAGATTTACCGCATTTATCTTTGTATGGGTGTTAGTATTACTACTTTTACCTTTTATGAACCAAGCAACCGTTCGTAAAAATTTAATAGAATCTATAAATAGGCTTGACAAATAAACTTGGAAATGCTACTGTTGTGATATAACTCGAACGGGAGATTGTTATGACGATTTTCAAGAAAAACAACACAGATTTAGAAATGTATTGTGGGGATAGTGGTAAATTAAAAATCAACAAAATCCCCACTAATAAAAATTATCACGTACACCTTGAGATTTTAAGAGCAAAAGACGGTGAAATCGTTTTGCAGAAAAAGGTGGAAAGCGAGTCCCAAGACTCCGTAATCTTTGAGATTACTCCGGAAGATTCAAATAAATTCACCGTCGAAGATATAAATACCCCCGAAACATATTATTGGTCCGTAAAACTTTGCGACCCAGAAAACAACACAGAGGATACGGTCATTCCGAAAACAACAGTTGACCCCAAAACAGGCACTGCTGTGTTCGCTAAACCCTATAAACTTATTGTAAGATATAAACTTGTAGAGGGTTGTGAGAATGTCAACGCTTGATTTTGAATTAAATGTGAGTACGGAAGACGTCTCATTTGAAGTTGAAAACAAACCGGATGATGTTGAGGCCGATACATCATTCACAGAGCAGTTGAACGAGGTCGATGGCGGTGCGATTCTCGTGATAGATAATCATAAAGATTTAAAAGGACGTGATTTACCCAACCAACACCCCACATCCGCAATTACAGGTTTAGAAACGGCTTTAAACGGAAAACAGGATAAATTAACAGCTGGTTCAGGAATAGACATCACAGACGGAACAATAAAAAACACGGGTCTTTTATCGGCGACCTATGAGGCTGAAAACGAAAATTTGGTTTTGGTAGGAGGTTAGAGATATGGCGAAGATTATTCACGAATATTTTGCTGATGACTCTATGATAACTTGGGAGGATGGGAACGGAGAAACAATCCAAGGAACATCAAACACGTTATCATCTGACGAAGATTTAATCTTTACAGGGGAAACTTGGGTGTTTTTATTTGACCCTTCTTCAGGAAATAGAGATGTTATTTTTTCCGCACCGAACATTAAAATGGAAAGTTTAATTTTTATAAACAACGATATAAAAAATTCTATTACATTTGAAAATTCAAATGTTAATTTTGATGGTGCTTCGTGGCGTACCGACCCGTTAGACCAAGGCAAAATCATTTTCTCAGGCGACTCTAAACTAAACTTAACGTCCGAATCAAATAAATTACTCATAATTTGCAACGATATATCAGGAACAATAACGCTAGACTTGGACGATTCTTTTGTTTCAGGTTCAACATTCTCAATTCAGGCAAACGCAGAAAACAATCTTATCATAAACAACGCAGAGGGTTATGAAGTTGTCCCGACAACAGACGGAACGATAACGACATATACGGTTAATCGTGTTTCAACGGCAAAAGAAATCAAACAAATCACGCTTGGCGAAAAAACATATTTATTGAAAGATGAAACGGCTCGGAACGGTTTAAAGGATAAACAGGACATTATATCTGATTTAAATACAATCCGAGAGGGTGCTGGTTTGGGTGCGACAGCGGTTCAACCTAGTGCATTAAATAATTATGCCACAAAATCATACGTTGACTATTCTCTTATTAACGGAACCCCAACTGTCACAGGTGGTAATGCGGAAATATCGCTTCAAGACCGTGCCATAACAACGGTGACGGTAGATGATACAGTGAGTTTGTTGACATTTATTTTCCCACAAAAAACAGACGGAAAGGCTCGTGACTTCTTTGTTCGTCTTGTGGTTATCGGTGACTCTATTCCTACGCTTTCTTTTATTGAACCTAACGGGGATTCTGTTCCTTTTGATGTTGACGATGATAGTTGGGCAGAGATTGAGCAGGGTGTAAATATCTTAATGTTCACAGATACGGGAGAGTGATAAAATGATAACTCATTTGGTCAAGCACATAACACCAAGCGATGAAACCTCATCTAACGGGGTGCTTGTATCACGCTCTATGGGTACGATTGAAGGTAAGACAAAG
>JAZQVQ010000122.1:0-19673 GCA_045631825.1 Eubacteriales bacterium
TTTGTCAATCCCGACACCGCTTGATGCATTACCCTGCGGGTCAAAATCCACAAGTAAAACTTTTTTGTTCAGATAAGCAACTGCTGCAGCGACGTTGACAGCACTTGTCGTTTTTCCAACGCCACCCTTTTGATTTGCAAAAGCGATTATTCTGCATTTGTTTTGATTAGACATAATATAATTCCTGTTATTTGTATAATTTGTTGTGTTTTTTGTTACTCTACACCAAGATAGGTGTCTATTGCATTTTTCAGACGCTCAAGTGCCTGAATGAGAGTGACATTTTTAATCTGTGCACCTGCCGAGTCAAAGTGACCACCGCCGCCAAGCCTTTCAAGTACAAGTTGAACATTGATGTTTCCGTCGGAACGTGCAGAAATGCTAACTTCGTCGTCTATGGTACATAATACAAAGGAAGTGGTAACACCCTCAACAGTGAGCAATCTGTCGGCAGCCTTTGCCGCGGCGATTCTGTCACGGCTGTCTGCCTTACCCTCGTATATTGAAATTGCGATGCTTGAACGATATATCTGAATGTTGTTTTCAAATATTGATTCACGCATGAAGTCATTGATGTTGGTCTTAAAGAGATTTTGTGCTTCAAAGGGACTTGCACCCTCGCTTCTTAAGTAAAGAGCAGCACCAAAGGTTCTGATACCGGTGTTTTTGGTAAATTGCTTTGTATCAAGGATAATTCCGGCAAATAAAAGATTTGCTTCGACGGGAGGCAGAGTGTTCGGAGGAGTTGCCTGCTCGAGAATTTCACTCATAAGCTCTGAAACAGATGATGCGGCAGGCTCGATGTATGAAATCTTCGGGGGATTAACAAACTCACTTGTTTTTCTGTGGTGGTCGATTATAACAAAGTTTGAGGCAGCCTCGTATATTTCAGGAACTTCAAAAAGGGCAGGATTGTTTACGTCACAGACAACGACAAGCGTGTCGCTTCGTATAAGCTCCTGAGCGAGCTCTCTGTCTACAAATAAATCGTCGTATTCTTTTTTGCCACGCATACTGTTGAAAATTGCCTTGAGGTTGAAATCGTGTATGTTGACAATTACGTTTACGGGCTTGCCCATAAACTTGGCAAGACGTGAAACCGCAATGCAGGAAGCGATTGAATCGTGGTCGGCAAATTTGTGCCCCATGACAAGAACGTTTCCACAGTCATTCATCATAGAGCAAAGCTCGTTTGCAACAACCCTTGAACGTACCTTTGTTTTCTTTTGTACGGACTTACTTCTTCCACCATAGTACTCAACCGCTGATTTTGTCTTGACAACAGCCTGGTCGCCGCCACGCTGAAGTGCAAGGTCAAGGGCGGCTCTGGAGGCAGCCTCCTTTTCGGCAAAAGTTCCGTCAATATTTGCAATACCGATTGATGCGGTAAATTGCATAACAACATCGTCAATCACAACATTTCGTATTGTGTCGAGTATTTCAAATTTGCCCTCCTTGAGTTCGGCGAGCTTTCTTTGCTCGAAAATGATGAAATATTTTTCTCTGTCGTACTCTTTGACGATACCGCCGATAGATGCACACCACTTGTCAATTTCACCACCGAGAAGAGCAGATGCTGACCTTGATTTGTCCTGAACAAATTGCATTGCCTCGGAGAAATTGTCTATGACAAGAAATGCTACAATAAGGTTTCTGTCTGTAAGCTCATTTTTAAGACGTATTATGTCGGATTTGTTTTCCCATAGCGTTATGCAGTAGCTTTGTCCCGATGCAGAGACAGGGTGACCTGTTACTTCGTAGCTAAGTCCTCCCAGCGGAACAAGAACGGGAAGTGCATCTTCCCTGAAAAGCCTGGCAGGAACAAGTGCATGGTTGATTTTTTCGCTTATGTTTTTTCCGTATAACGTGTTTTTTGCACCTGAAATTTCGATAAAAGCCTTGTTGTACCACGCAATTTCACCACGTATGTTGATAATGACGACGGGCAAATCTGACGAGGTTACAAAATCAAATATCAACCCTGATAGCATAGGTGTATCAGCCCCGACAGACAGCTTTCTGTACTCCTGCCAGAGCATAAGGAAAATTACTATCGTAAAGGCTGTGGTTGCTATAAATGAAAGGGAAAAAAGAACAGCGTCTTTTCTTATTGCACTTGCTATTGTAAATAAGAGAAGAATCAATATGCAGGAAAAGACGGTTTTACGCTTTGTCAGTGAATTAAGCAGAGCAAGAAAAGTTTTCATTTCACGCCCTCCAATCGTTTAAAGTTTGTTGATTTGATAAATTTACCGCCTGGGATTTTGTATAATATAAATGTGTTCTGTAATTGTTATTGCATATACACCGATAAACGCAATAAGCACAAATGCATTGTAGCTTAAAAAGGTAAACGCAAGCAAAAAAACGGTTACCATAATGATAATACAGGGGACACACGATAAACCCTTTGAACGTAAAAAGGCGTATATGCTTTTAAGACCTACATAGCTTAACGGAAGCGTCATAATAATAACGACGTTTAAAAATGTAACCATTAAAAGCTGAGCTATTCCAAAAAAACTTCCGAGCAAAGTTATAAAAAACAGTATGTTGTAAAGCCGTGCCCCGAAACCACTTATCGTGAAAAGCCATCTTGCACCCTTGTAGATTTTTATACCACTTGTTTTGAGCGTTGCCGAAAAAACGTAAATTGCAATAAATGAAAATAAAATTGCACCGATAGTTACCACTGCGGGCAATATAAGGCGGATGGACTCGAAAAGACCCACACTTGCATTGTTTATCGCATTGAATAATTCTTCGCGTGTAACTTCGTTTTTTGAAGAAGTCAGAAACGCAGTTTTGATACTTTCAAACATTATTTTGTCGTCAAGCAAAAGATTTACATTGTCCAAAAAAGCTTTTTGCATATAGTCAAAAGCAGACGAAATTTTTTCCATGGCAAATGGTATGGAAAACTTTCCAAAAAGTGATATAAGAAGTACAATAAACTGTAAAAACAAATTTAAAATAACTGTAGCACAAGTGAGTATAAAACATTCCGTCTTTGAAAAGCATTTTAAACTGCTTACTGTAAAGCAAATGCAAATACATATGTTAAAGACAAGCATAAGGGCTACGTCTGAAAGCACGGCTGTATCTGAAGTGATTGCAAAGGTTATAAAGCCCAAAACGGCACTCAGCAGTGGCAGCAACTTAAAAAAGGTTTTGCACGATGAAAGAATAACATTTGCATACAGAGCCGGAAAAAGCAAAGAACAAATAGTGCCGATAAAGGAAAAATTGACATTTGCATACGAGTATATATTAAAAACCATTAAAAAAGAAGCAAACAACGAATAAAGAAAAATCACACTGTTTTTTTGATGTTGCAAAATAACATTTGGAATAATCTGCTCGCAAGTTTCTGCGTTGTTTTGGGATTGGTTGGGCATTAAAAATATAACTCCTTGTAAAGATGAGATAAAAAAACATAAAGTTTAACAGATATAGTGTAACACATAATTGTAAATATTGCAACAAAAATTTAAGAAAACACCGACTTTGATAACAAAATCGGTGTTCTGATGCGTCTATTGGGAATTGTTTTTAAAATACGTGTCGGCAAATAGACAAACCGAGGAAATGAGGGACTTTATTTCAAGCCTTGATGTGTTTATACAAAGGTGATATGAGCACTTGTCGCCCCAACACGACGGAGACAGCTTGTTGTAAGCACTTGCCCTTTGCCTGTCAATATCAGAAATTAGCCTTTTGATTTCCTTTTCGGATAAATTTTCATCGTTTTTTGAACTGTTTTTGCACCTTTGGATTTTTGATTCAAGGTCGGCGTAAACGAATAACTTAAGCGGCGAAAACTGCGATAAAAGTACGTCTGCTCCTTGACCGACGATAATGCAGTCCTCGCCTTTTTCGGCAATTTTCAAAAGAAGTGATTGCCTTTTTTCCGAAAGAAGCGTTGTCTGGTATACAAGAGGCGATATTTTTGAAAATGATGACCTGAAGGAATATGGGTAACTGACGGTAAAACCACGGTTTAAAGTGTTTTCAACGAAGTTTTCGTCAAGATCACATTTGTCTGCAATTTCGCTTACTATTTCTTTGTCGTAATAAGCAAAACCGAGACTGTCGGCAAGACGTTTTGCAAGTTCTCTGCCGCCACTTCCAAATTCTCGGCTTATAGTAATGATTTTCAAAGTATCCCCTCCTCTTGTTTTCCTTTTAAGCCGGAGTTAAAGCCGTTTGTAAACAGCTTTTTCCTCATTGCCAAAAGAATGATTGAACAGAACAGTGCGACAAGTGCACTTGTTATAACACCGTTTAACCATAGTCCGTATAGCTCAAGCTTCCATAACAGAGCAATCAGAATAACGGGAAAGACAAAGGCGTTTCCGACGGAAATGGCAGTTGCAGGCAAGGGCTTATCAAGAGCCACAAAGAAGCTCTGGACAGAAAAGCCAAACCACCTTGTAAGGAACGTAAAGCTGTAAATTTTCACCGCATAAGCACAAAGAGCTATAAGCTTAGTTTCGTGTGCTTGTAAGAATAAAGACGAGAGAAATTCGGGGTAGAAATACATCGTAAACATAGCTATAAACGAGACGATTGCACCCGAAACCATACAGCATTTTTCTATGCTTTTTACACGCCCAAACTGACAGGCTCCGTAGTTGTAGCCTATTGCAGGCTGAAGTGAATCGTTTAATCCGTAAAGGATAGGCTGTATAATGTCAGAGCAGTACATAACAACGCCGTATACAGAAACCGCACCCTGACCTCCAAAGTGAAGCAAAGCCATATTCATTATGATTGATGTTATTCTGCCCGAAATGTTGCTGAGAAAAATCGGACTTCCGCTTGAAACGATCTGTTTTATAAGATTTAAACTGAAATGCGGCCTGCAGAATTTGAGCTGAAATTTTGAGAATAAAAACGGCGTCAGTGCAATTATCGCACATAATGACATAGCAAGACAGGAAGCAAGGGCGGCACCCCAGACACCCATTCCGAGTACAAGTAAAATTACTGCTTCTAAAATGAGAGTAAAAATACTCATAAAAATGTTCAAAAACATACTTGTCTTGATTTTACCGCATATTCTCAGAAAATTGTCCATAGCAAATACAAGCGTGGCTATAGGAGAGAAAACTGCATATGTACGTATGTATTTGACTGCATACGTGGCAAGGACACCTTTTGCCCCCATAAATCTCATAAGGAAGGGCGAGGAAAAGTAAAGAATTATGCCCATAACAATACCTGTAAGAACAATCATAATGCAGGCACACGTAAAATAGTTGTTGGCTTGGTTGTCCTGTTTTTTTCCAAGACTTATGGCAATGGGTACTGCTGCTCCCACACCGATTAAATCGGCAAGAGAAAAGTTTATGATAACAAAGGGAAAGGCAAGGCCAACTGCCGCAAAAGCCGTTTCGCCCAGAATCTGCCCGACAAAAATCCCGTCGAACAGACCGTATAGTGCGGCGGCAAACATACTTATTGCTCCTGGGATTGCCGCTTTAAAAAATAATTTTAGAGGACTTGTCTTTAGGTATAAAGCGTTGTTTGTCATTAAATGCTCCTTGAAAAAACGTAATTTCACTCCTTGACACGTAAGTAAAAGAAGAATGGGAAATAAAGACGTGAATATAAAAAATGTGGGCGAAACAATTTCACCCACAAATATTAAGTTGACTGTACCCGATTAAATAATCTTTGAAAATCTGATAAGCCTTTAAAAAGATACATTTCTTACGTTATGCGTTGTAAGCGGCCTCATCACAAATGATTGTAACATCTTCGTGAAGCTGGAGAAGTGAAGCCGGAACCTGAGTTGAGATTTTACCTGAAAGCATAGCGGCAACTGCCTCTTTTTTGTTTTCTCCATTTGCAAGAATGAGAATTTTTTTAGCTTTCATAATAGAGCCTACACCCATTGTTATTGCCTTTGTAGGAACTTCATCCTTGTTTGCAAAGAAACGGGCATTGTCGTTGATTGTTGTCTCTGTAAGGTCGGTTACGTGAGTGCCAAACTCAAGTGCGTCTGCCGGCTCGTTAAAGCCTATGTGACCGTTTCTTCCGATACCGAGAATCTGTATGTCAATACCGCCAAGGGAGTCAATTTTGCTGTCGTAAGCAGCACCCTCATTTGCAAAATCCTTGCTAAGACCGTTGGGGATGTTGATGTTTTCGGGCTTTACATTTATCTTGGAAAAGAGATTTTCCTGCATAAAATAGTGATAACTGTTTTTGTCCTCTATAGGCAGATTGCAGTATTCGTCAAGATTAAAGGTTGTGACCTTTGAAAAATCAAGACCTTCTTCCTTGTGCATACGGCAGAGAATTTCGTACATGCCGATGGGTGTTGAGCCTGTTGCAAGACCGAGAACGCAATCTGGTTTTGTTCTAACGCAGGATTCAAGTTCTTTTGCCGCAGCAAGAGACATCTCTTCTTTATTTTTACAAACGATTAATTTCAAAGTGATTTCCTCCTTTTACATTTTTAACGTATGTACCACGTTTATTATATTCCAAAAAAAGCCGAAATATTTAAATAAAAGCTAATTTTTTGTTAATAAAATAATAATTTTAGAAGATGTAATAATAATGTAAAAAAGAGTTGCAAAGAATTTGTACAGATGGTATACTATACTTGTCGATATTGACACAAATTTGTTTTTCATAACACAAAATTATAGTAGAATAGGTTTGTGAAATTTGATATTGTTAACAATATATTAGTATACAAGTATACATAATATACAATATACCTTAGGTGGTGATAAAAGTGCTGCAAAGAATATTCGGTAAAAGCGGAAGCGGAAAAACCCGGTATATATTTTCAAAGCTTGAAGAATGTATGTCAAATCAAAAAAAGGCATTTCTGATTGTTCCGGAGCAGTGTGCGGTGTCGTACGAGAGAGAAGTCATAGAAAAGCTTGGAAATAAGTCCAATCTGTATATAGAGGTCATAAATTTCAAACGATTGTGCAACCGTGTTTTCAGAGAGACGGGAACGTTGTCGGCAAAGCAGCTTGACTCGGGTGCTAAAAAACTGATAATGGCACAGGTGCTCGACGAGCTTTTGCCACTTTTTTCCGAGTTCTCAAAAAGTGCACATAATGCAGACTTTATTGATAAGGCAATTTCGGGAGTAAACGAGCTCAAAATGTACGGCATCTCACCCGAAAAGCTCGAAGAAACCTCGAATGTACTCAAAAATTCCGGAAAGCAGACAATTTCAAAAAAAATAAACGAGCTTGCTATAATAAGCTCTGCGTTTGATGCAAGACAAAAGAACATAACGGGCGTCAGTGCGGATATTTATGAGCGTCTTTGCGATGAGCTTGAAAAAACGCCGTTTTTCAATAACTACACTGTTTTTGTCGATAGCTTTTATGGCTTTACGTACCCCGAAATGAAAATCCTCTCGCACATATTTGAACAGGCAGACGACGTCTATGTTTCCTTTGCGTGTGACATCAGAGAGCAGGATGAGATTTTTGACAGATGCAAAAACGCCGCTTTCGAGTGCAAAAAGTGTGCCGAGAACCACGGTGTAAATGTAGTTGATGTCTCTCTTGCGGAAAACATAAGACACACGAAAAACAATGCTTTGTATGTTTTCAGAGATAAGTTTTCCTCGATGTTTCTTGCTACAACACAGACGGATGAAACGTGTACAGGTATACAAATACTTTCCTGCAGGGATATATACTCACAGGCAAGGGCGGCGGCAAGTGTTGTGTCGAAGCTTGTACGTGGGGGTGATAAATTTTCGGATATTGCAATATGTGCAAAAAATGTTGAAGAATACTACGGAGTTTTAGACACGGTGTTTGCAAAAAGTGATATAAAACTTAGCTTTGAGAAAGTACATACACTGTCGGAAACACCGCTTTATGAGCTTGTTTTGTCGGGTATAGAGGCATCGTTTACGTTTGACGAGCAGGCGATAATGCGATTTGTAAAGACGGGCTTGTCGTGCCTTTGCGATAGTGAGGCTGATATATTTGAGACATACGTAAGAACATGGGGCATAACGTCACAAAACCTCAGGCGTGATGAGGACTGGCTTATGAATCCTGACGGATATGTCGAAAGTGAGCCGGATATGGAGATTCTCGGGCTTGTAAACTCGGCAAGAAGTAAAATTTTCACCTGTATCGATTCACTTGCACAAAATTTGAAAACTTCAAAAAATGTAAAAGATTGTGCCGTGGCAGTGTGGAATTTCCTTAATGATATTGCAAAGCAAAAAAATTTGGAAAGCTTTGATGACGGTGCCGACGGACGTGACCTTGATTTGCTGTGCGAGTGCCTTGACAGCATGGTTTCGAGCATAGGTGAGGATGATTGTACCCCTTCGCGTTTTGCCTTTCTTTTTAAAATCTGTGCAGGACAATATGATATCGGAAAGATACCCGAAAGTACAGATGAGATTGCTTTCTATTCGGTAGACCTTATGCGTACCATAGGCAAAAAGCACGTCATAATTATGGGTGTGAACGAGGGCGTTTTTCCGTGTGGAAAAACCGACAGCGGATTTTTCACCGAGAGCGAAAAGCGGATATTGAAAGGCGAAGGAATTGTTCTTTCGGAGCTTGCCGAAAATAAAATGCTTGACGAGCTTTTCCTTGCATATAGCTGCGTGTGCAGTGCAGGTCAGTCAGTGACAATGTTGTATTCCGAAACATCACTGTCGGGAGAAAAAATGTATCCCTCGACGTTGGTTTCGGCAACCGCCAACATCTGTGGTGTACAGGTACACCAATTTAACGAGAATAACTGTGGCGAGGCTTATATCGGTGACAAACTTTTGTTTGAGTCGTATCTTTCCATGAATAATGGGGTTGTCAAAAATACTCTGCACGAGTTTTTTAAGGATAAAGAAAAATATAGAGAAAAGCTTGAATATTTTTCCGGAACTTTCAACAGTGATGAAACGCTGAGCCAAAAGACTTTAAGCAAACTGTACGGGGAAAGCATAAGCACAAGCTACTCAAGACTCGAAAAATTCAACGAATGCCCCTTTGCACATTTTTGTACGTATACATTAAGACTAAGGTCGGAGCCGGTGGCAAAGCTCGGACCGCCCGAGGCCGGAAATATAATGCACAGAGTGCTGGAGCAGTTTGTGCCGATTCTTTCAAAATCAAAGCTTGATGGAAAGGTTTTAACCCCCGAGCAAGCAAAAAGCAAGGTATGCACCTTACTTGAGGAATTTTTCAAAAACATATCGGGGACAGGTGAGGAAACATTTTCAAAACGCTTTAAATATCTCTATAACCGTCTTTCAAAACAGCTTTGTGCAATGGCGGAAATTCTGTCCCTTGAGCTTATACACAGCGAATTTTTGCCAAGTGATTTTGAATTGACCATAAACGATAATTGCGAGGTAAAACCCGTAAAAATGCAGCTTGGAGACGGAAGAACCTTAAAAATCGTCGGGCAGATAGACAGAGTTGATGTGTATGAAAAAGATGGGGTGAATTATGTACGTATAATTGACTATAAAACAGGAAGCAAGGTGTTCAGGAAAGAGGATATCCTGGCAGGCTTCAATTTGCAGATGCTTTTATATATGTATACCCTGACTCAGACGGGCAAGGTGAAATACGGAGACAATATCGTGCCTGCAGGAGTTTTGTATGCAAATGTGACAAACCCCGATACAAGCGAAAATCTTGGGTTTGATGATGAGGCGGTTGCAGAGCAAAACGAGGTAAAGGCGTCGGTGTATGGAGTTTTGCTTGATGAGACAGACGTTTTAAATGCAATGGACAATACCGAAAAGAGAATGTTTGTGCCTATAAGAAGTGACTATTTATTTAGCCTTTCAAAGCTGGGTGAACTTTTGAATTTTGCAAGCCTCACCGCAGCACAGCTTGCCATGCAGATGTACTCAGGGCATAAAAAGATTTCCCCTTTTGTGAATGACAGAATAGATGCCTGCAGATTCTGCGATATGCTGCCTGTTTGTCAGGGTGCAGGCGTACAGAATAAGCGTACAGGTGTTGATAGCCATAAGTCCGGTACAGCCTTGTTTGATTGGGATAGTGACAAGTAAAAAACAAATACACGTAAAAATAGAATTCCCGTAAAGGTAAAAACTTTTACGGGAATTCTTTATAGCTTTTTGTTTATTAGTCCTGTTGTTCAAACTGATCTTTGCCAACACCGCAAAGAGGACACTCAAAATCTTCGGGAACATCGCTCCATTCAGTACCTGCAGCGATTCCGCCTTCGGGATAACCCTCTTGTTCGTCGTAAACATATCCGCAAACTGTACATACGTACTTCATAATAAACAACCCTCCTTTTGTGTGTAATAACTGTTTCATGCCCTGAAAAATCTTCTTTTTTTAGAAGCTTTGTATTTGATTTAAGCAAGTAAATCCTTGATAAAATCATCTATTTTAGCAAAATCCTCTTCATCGGGATTCCACAGTGACTTTATTTCAGGCTCTATAACTTCAAAACCTGCATCTGCAAGTCTTTCCTTTAGGATTTTGACACCCTCGCCGCTCCAGCCATAGCAACCAAAAGCACCGGCTTTCTTTTCCTTGAACTTAAGCGACTTTATGAAAGTAAGAAGACCCGACACACTCGAAATTATGTCGTTTACAACAGTCGGAGAACCAAGAGCAATAGCCTTTGACTTGAAAATCTCGGTCATAATTTCATTTTTGTCAGACTTTGCTATGTTAAATACCTTGACAACGATATCGGGGTACTTCAGGGAAATCTGACGAGCTATTTCAAGTCCGATTTTAGCAGTACCCTCCCACATGGTATCGTAAATTACGCAAACCTGATTTTCCTTGTAGGCGTTTGACCATTTTCTGTACAGGTCGACAATCTGCAAGGGATTGTCTCTCCATATAACGCCGTGGCTCGGGGCAATTATATCGATGTCAAGATTTAAAGCATCAATCTCGACCAGTTTTTTTGCAACAAGCGGTGAAAAGGGATTGAGTATGTTTGCATAATACTTCATAGCCTCTTTGTAGAGGAGACATTTGTCTGCCTTGTCGTTGAATAATTCCTCGACGGCAAAATGCTGACCGAAAGCATCGTTTGAAAAGAGAATGTTGTCGCCCGTCATATATGTTGCCATAGAATCAGGCCAGTGAAGCATTTTCATTTCTACAAAGATAAGCTTCTTTCCGTTACCTATGTCAAGCGTATCACCTGTTTTTACAACCTGAAAATTCCAGCCACGTTTTCCGTACTGTCCTTCAAGACTCTTTACCGCACTTGCAGTGCAGTATACCGGGGTACCGGGAATTTCTTCAAGAAGAGTACACAGTGCTCCCGAATGGTCAACTTCTCCATGGTTTGCAATAATGTAATCTATTTTTTTCAGGTCGATTTCTTTTTTCAGGTTTTCGACAAACTCAAATCTGTGAGGAGCCCATACTGTGTCAATAAGTACAGTTTTTTCTTCCTCTATAAGATATGCGTTCTGGCTTGAGCCGTTGAGTATAGAGTAGTCGTCGCCGTGGAAAGACTCAAGCTCCCAGTCGATAAAACCAACCCAGTTTACATTGTTTTTTATGTGTCTTTTCATAATACAACTCCTTTGATATTACTATAGACTTTGAGTAAAATATCCATACAGAATAATAAAGAAAATAATGTTAATTTGATTTATCTGATTATACTGCAAGGAAAGTATAGCAAAATATTTACTTAAAATCAATAGGTATTTTAATACAAATCTGTAAAATAACAAGAATTAAAACTTCATGGTAAGAGATATTCTTTTTTTGGTAGCATCTGCTTCGATAACCTTGACCTGCACAATGTCGCCAACAGAAAGAACCTCGGACGGATGCTTGATAAACCTCGAGCAAATCTGAGATATGTGAACAAGTCCGTCCTGATGAACACCAATATCCACAAACGCACCAAAATCAATGACGTTTCTGACAGTGCCCGTGATAATCATTCCGGGGGTAAGGTCGCTTATTTCCATAGCTGTACTTCTCATGATGGGAGCGGGAAGTTCGTCTCTCGGATCACGTCCGGGTTTTGATAATTCCTTTGCGATGTCGGTGATTGTGGGAATACCGACACCGCACATTTCGGCAGCCTTTGATGTGCCAAACTGATCTAAACATTCTTGTATTTTGGATTTGTCGTCGCCTTTCTTTATGCCGAGTAAATCAAGAAGAGTTTTGGCAGCAGTATAGCTTTCTGGATGAACACCTGTGTTGTCAAGCTCGTTTTTGCTTTCGGGAACACGTAAAAATCCTGCACACTGCTCGTATGCCTTGGGGCCGAGCTTTGATACTTTCAAAAGCTGTTTTCTGTCCGAGAAAATTCCGTTTTCGTCACGGTAAGCGACAATGTTTTTTGCAATTGATGCATTTAAACCCGAAACGTACGATAAAAGCGAAACCGAAGCAGTGTTCAAATCCACACCTACGGCGTTTACACAGTCCTCCACAACCCCCGTCAAAGTCTCGCCAAGCTGCTTTTGCGGCATATCGTGCTGATACTGGCCTACACCTATTGACTTGGGGTCAATCTTTACAAGTTCGGAGAGAGGGTCCTGAAGACGTCTTGCGATTGAAACAGCTGAACGCAGAGATACGTCAAAATCGGGAAATTCTTTTGCACCAAGCTCTGACGCCGAGTAAACCGAAGCACCTGCCTCGTTTACAACCATATAGGAAACTTTCCTGTCTATTTCACCTATTGTTTCTGCAATAAAGTTTTCGGATTCACGGGAAGCTGTGCCGTTTCCTATGGAGATGTTTTCAACATTGTATTTTTCTATAAGAGCTTTTATGATTTTCTTTGCCTCGTCGATTTTGTTGTGAGGCGGAGTCGGGTATATAACCGACGTGTCAAGCACCTTTCCTGTTTCGTCGACAACGGAAATTTTGCAGCCTGTTCTGTAAGCAGGGTCGAGGCCGAGTGTGATTTTGCCTTTTACGGGAGGTTGCATAAGTAAAGGCTTTAGGTTTGATGCAAAGTTTTTGATTGCACCCTCGCAGGCAAAGTCAAATAAGTCCGAACGAATTTCACGTTCGAGCGATGGAAATAAAAGTCTGTCGTAAGAATCAAGAGCAGCGTTTGTAATAAACGAAAAAGCGGGAGATTTTCCCGTTATTATGTGGGCACAGATTATTTGTAAAGCATTGTCCTTGTTGTAGGAAAGAGTAACCTTTAAAAAGCCCTCGTTTTCTCCACGGTTTACGGCAAGAATCTGATGCCCCTGCATTTTGACAGGCGTGCTTGAAAATTCGTAATAGTTTCTGTAAACTGAATCCTCGTCTTTTGCGTTCTGTGTACTTAGAACCCCGAAGTTTAATATAGCACTTCTCAGTTCTTTTCGGATAGACGCATCGTCCGAGATGATTTCCGCTATAATGTCCGAAGCACCCGAGAGAGCATCCTCGACTGTTTCAACACCCTTTTCGGCATCAATATATTTTTCCGCAAGCTCGTAAAGGGCTGGCATATTAGTATTTTGCAGTAGAATTTCATCGCAAAGCGGCTCTAATCCCTTTTCCTTTGCAATAGATGCACGGGTGCGACGCTTTTGTTTGAACGGACGATAAAGGTCCTCAATCTCGGACAGAGTTTTTGCGTTGTCAATCTGGAGCACAAGTTCTTCTGTCAGCTTCCCTTGAGATTCTATTGAGTTTTTGACCTCCTGCATACGCTGGGCAAGATTTCTAAGATAATTTAATCTGTCTGCAAGGTTTCGCAAAGTTGTGTCGTCCATAGTACCGTGCATTTCCTTGCGGTAACGGGCAATAAAGGGGATTGTGTTTCCGTCGTCGAGCAGCTTTACAACGTTTTCGACGTAAACTGTTTTCTGACTTAATTCTTCCGATAGAATCTGTATTATGTCCTGCATATAAACCTCTCTTGTACTCTTTTATAAAAGCAAGGCAAACAATGTTCGCCTTGCTTTCTCTGTAAATTTAATGTGTCGCTATGTAAAAATACGTAGAAACAGAGTTAATTGTTTTCAAGCTGAGTTATCATATCAACTCTTCTCTGGTGTCTTTCGCCCTCGTACTCTGCTTCTAAAAATCCGTCTGCAATCATCTTTGCCGTTTCAATGCCGATAACTCTTGCTCCAATGCAGAGAACATTTGCATCATTGTGCTTTCTCGTCATAACCGCACTGAAAACCTCGCTGACTGCTGCAGCTCTTATGCCTTTGATTTTGTTTGCCGCAATGGACATACCAATGCCTGTTCCGCAAATGAGAATACCGAGCGAGCCTTTGTCGGATAGAACTTCGTTACAAACCTTTTGTGCAAAAACGGGATAATCGACACTTTCAGGTGTGTAAGGACCTACATCTTCAATTTCATACCCCTTGCCGTTGAGATAACCGATAAGGTTGTTTTTCATGTGAAGAGCTGCATGGTCACAACCAATGTAAATCTTTTTCATAATAGTAATCCTCCGGTGTTATTTGAATAAAACGGACAACCGAATTAAAAAAATCAGGTTGTCCGATAACTTTTATTAGTGTGCGTGATGTTCGCAGGCCGAGCAACAACCCTTGCAGAGCTTTTCAAGCTCTGTCGTATCTCTGCCGGTTTTTCTGAAATAATCGAGAAGAGCGGTTTTGATAGCTTCCTCGGCAAGAACCGAGCAGTGGATTTTGACGGGCGGAAGTCCGTCAAGTGCCTCGACAACAGCCTGGTTTGAAAGAGCCAGAGCCTCGTCAATGTGCTTTCCCTTTATAAGTTCTGTTGCCATAGAGGACGTTGCTATAGCTGAAGCACAGCCAAAGGTCTGGAACTTGATGTCGACAATTATGTCGTTTTCAATCTTCATATAAATTTTCATTATATCTCCGCATTTTGCGTTGCCAACCTCGCCGACTGCATCGGCATCCGGAATTTCTCCGACGTTGCGGGGATTTGTAAAATGGTCCATTACTTTTTCAGAATACATTTTTAGTTCTCCTTTGTTGTGTAACTTTCGTTTCGGAAAAATTTATTGCCTGCCAAGCGGTGAAATCTCACGCAGACGGGTTATGACGGCAGTTATTTTTTCAACAAGATAATCAATATCTTCCATAGTTGTTTCGTACGACAGAGTGAGTCTTAAAGAGCCGTGTGCAATTTCGTGAGGTATACCCATAGCAAGTAGCACGTGAGACGGCTCAAGTGATTTTGATGAACAAGCCGAGCCTGTTGAAGCACAAATACCCATCATATCAAGCATAAGAAGGAGCGATTCTCCCTCGATAAATTCAAAGGTAAAGCTTGCAGTGCCGGGAAGACGCTTTGTAGGGTGACCTGTCAAGTGCGAATGAGGAATTTCAAGAACACGTCTTATAAGCTCGTCACGCATAACCGCAAGCCGAGCATTGCCGTCCTGCATATCCTCACAGGCAAGCTCAAGTGCTTTTGCCATTCCCACGATTGAGGGCATATTTTCGGTTCCGCCACGCTTGCCTTTTTCCTGACCTCCACCGTCAATGTGAGTTTTAACTACAACTCCGCTCTTGATGTATAATCCGCCGACACCTTTTGGTGCTCTGAACTTGTGACCGGAGAACGCAAGCATATCAACATCAAGCTCTTTTACGTTTATGGGAAGATGACCTACCGCCTGAACGGCATCGGTAAATATGAGAATTTTTTTGCCTGTTGCACGGACTTTTTTTACTATCTCAGCTATGGGCTGAACTGTTCCGACCTCGTTGTTTGCATACATAATGGCAACAAGACAAGTGTTGTCCTTTATTGCCGAGATAACGTCATCGGGGTTTACCATGGCGTTTTCGTCGACGTCAAGATATGTTACCTCGACGCCCTGTTTTTCAAGTGCCTTGCAGGTGTAAAGCACGGCATGGTGCTCTATTTTGGTGGTAATAATGTGAGCAGAGTCAGTCTTGTTCCTTTCCATGTAAGAACGTACAGCTCCCTTTATTGCCCAGTTGTCAGACTCGGAGCCACAGCCCGTGAAATAAATTTCCTTTGCGGTACAACCGAGGATTTTTGAGATTCTCTCTCTTGAGGAATCAATATACTGCTTTGCCTGTCTGCCCTTTGAATGAAGGCTCGACGGGTTTCCGTAAATTTCACCGAGAAGCGGTAACATCTCGGCAAGAGCTGCCGGGTGAACGCTTGTAGTAGCAGCGTTGTCGGCATAAACAAATCTTTTTTCCTGTGCCATTTTTTACTTCTCCCAAATACACCGTTTTTTTGCTTTGTAACGGTGTTGTTTGTATACATATACATAAGATAAATCAATACAAAACAAAAAATGCTTTGTTTTTGTTTATCGAACAAGTCAATTAAAATAGAGGGAACTTTCAAAAGAAAACGGGAATACCGAGCCGAGAAAACTCTGGGCCAAACATTCCCGAAACACTTTTCTTATTACAAGCCTTTTACTAAAGCTTCTTTTCAATAAAATCAGCAACATCCCTTATTGTTCTCAGAGTCATTGCTTCTTCATCGGAAACAGTGATTCCAAAGTTTTCCTCTATAGCCATAAGCATTTCAACAATGTCAAGTGAGTCTGCACCGAGGTCCTCTACAATGTTTGTATCGGGGTCAAGAGCATTCACATCTATACGAAGCTGCTTTGAAAGCAAATCCATAACTTTCTCTAACATAACTTAACCTCCATTCTCTTTAAAAGCTCAAGAAAGTTGCAAACCTGGCGAATTATGCAACTTTTCAACGGGTATTATAGTCCAAACTGCCTTAATTGTCAATAGATAAATTACAACATTTGTATTAACTGGTGGCAATAAAGCACGATAAAAGACAAGTTTTAGCAAAATTTTTAAAAATTTATACAGCGATAAAGCAGGCAAAACAATATTTACCTTTTGCAAATTACCAAAAACGTATTGACGAATGGGCAAAAAAATTATATAATATGCTTAAGATACAGTATTTTTCTTGAACATGACAATATTTCAATAAATAACAACATTCTGGAAAGGAAAATGATTTTTGTGAACGGAACATTTTTTGAAAAAAATAAAGCTGCAAGAGCAGTTATCTGCCTTCTTTTGTGTATTCCACTTGTTGTGGCATTTGTTGCTTTTAAAAACGTCGATCATAATGCAGTGAATGCACTTACCTTAAAGTACATAAACGTAGAGTTTGACGGACAGAATATGACTTTTTCGGACGAGGATTCGTTTGCTCTTTACTCTGAGATAAATAAGGAATCAACTCCTGCAGATGAGAGCTTCAGGGACTTTTCCTCCGAAAAACCGTATACCGTAAAATTCGTCCAGTCGGATGATTCTGAGCTTGAATATAAGTTCTATATGGTCGAGGATGTAAATGACTGTATTTATAAAAACTCGTCAGGACAGTATTTTATAATGGCACCCGAGGTTGCCTCACAGCTTGTTACCCGTGAGGAGTTTTCGACAGTAAATGCCGATAGTTTTCTTCCTGTTGCGACAATAGAAAGAAATGGAAAAACAATACCTCTTTCGCCGTCTGTGTATAACTGGAATTACATAGCCCTTGACGGAACGCCTAAAGAGACGGGTGGAGACAGAGAGACGCAAAATGAAGTAGTAAAATTCAATAAGGATAATATAGGTACTCTTAAGTTTGATAGAGAACCCGATAAGATTACAGTAACCATTCCTTCGGAAAATTATGCGGACAGTTTTGAAAATCTTGCAACACTTTCCTTTGATTCGGATTATAAACTCGATATGGAAATACTTGCCGAATGGTATGAGCTTGAGGACTCCGAGTATCACGGAAAGCTTATCTATAAGCTTGATGCTCTTTATGATGTTAAACCCACCTTCAAGCAGGTTGACTCGTCAATACGCAGAGGTGACTTTACACTTATAAGAATGTCGGACTTCAACGACGGAGAAACACTGTTTATAGAAAATGAAATAGGCGTGCCAAATGAAGTAAAAGTTTATGACCTTGCAGGTAAGAAAGTTAAGTTTGCGTTTGTACCCGTTCACGCAACCTCGCCCGTAGGAGAACAGACGCTTGTGTATTCAACGCAGGACGGAGACAAGTACGAATCAAAGCTTACAACAAGACAGTTCCCGAATGTTCCTGAGAATAAGACGGTGACAGTGGGTGATACATCACTTCACGAGCTGTTTACCGAGGAATCGGTTAAAGAGTGGAAGGACCTGGTGCGTGAATATACAGATAAGAGTGAAAACGCACAGCTCTGGGAGGGAAGATTCTCATACCCCACAGGAAGCAGCGAAGTTGTTTCGGGCGGTTTTGTTTACGGTTCAAATTTAAATGTAATAAGTATGTATTCTGCCGAATATCTGCACGAGGGAATTGACCTTGCTCCGTCGGACGGAAGGGAAGTTTGTGCAGCAAACACGGGAAAGGTTGTCTTTGCAGGCGAGCTTGACCTTATGGGTAAGACGGTAATTGTAGACCATGGAAGCTCAGTTCTTAGCTATTACGGACACCTTGAAACTATTGAAACCGAGGTGGGAGCAGAGGTTACAAAGACTACAATTCTCGGTATGGCGGGAAATACAGGTTTTGCATGTAATGCTTCGGGTAATAGGGTGACTATGGTTCACTTTGCGGTGTCAATGGGCGGAATCTTTGTTGACCCGACAAGCCCTTGCTCGGCAATAAATCTCGGCTAAAATTTAATATATTGATATAAGAATAAGCAACAAGGGAACGACTTTATAGCCGTTCCCTTTTTTGTTGTAATATTTTATTTGTCGTCGAGCAACTTGTTAAGCTCGTCTCTGAATGTGGTTATGTCCTTGAATTGACGGTAAACCGAGGCAAAACGTACATAAGCAACCTCGTCAAGGTTTTTTAGCTTGTCCATTACAAGCTCACCTATTTCCGTAGAGGCGACCTCGCTCTTCATAGACGATAAAAGGGCCTGTTCGATTTCGGCGACAGCGTGTTCTATCTGCTCCATTGTCACAGGACGTTTTTCACACGCACGAATCATACCCGATTTTATTTTGAACTTGTCGAAGCTTTCGCGTGTTTTGTCTTTCTTTACTACCATAAACGACACGTTTTCGATAGTCTCGAAAGTGGTAAAACGCTTTTGACAACTTAAACATTCACGTCTTCTGCGAATACTTGCACCTTCGTTTGCGGGTCTTGAATCAAGCACCTTGCTTTCGGGATGTGAGCATATAGGACATTTCATAAAGTATCTTCCTTCCGCTTTTTATAATACAACTGTTTTTGATAGTTTACCATAAAACCTAAAATTTTGCAAGTGTCGTTTTGACACCAAAGGAGAGAGGGCAAATGAACAACATAATGCGATGTATAGAAAATATGAATGTAAAGGCGTTTTTGTTTCTCAAAACGTGGCTTGGACTTATAACCCTTGTGCAAGTCTTTACGTTTTCAAAGATGCTTGTGTCGGGGGAAAAGTATGAATACATAAAGATAATAGCTCTAAGGTCAGAGCTTCTTTACATAATTGTGACACTTTGCCTTGTTATTGTGGGTGCAGGCATAATTGATTTTGTAATTTCAAAAAATATAGTGTGATAAAGATGATTTGTCAAACTAAGTGCAACACTTATTGATAGAATCCTCAAATAAATCTAGTGGATTTTTAAAATTTAATACTTTTTTAGGCCTGGCGTTGATCAACGCCAGGTTCTTTTTTAGAGTAGCAGGGCTAACCCTTGATAAGTTTCTGCCTTTTGGATAAAACTCACGAAGCAAACCATTAAGGTTTTCATTTGTACCTTTTTGCCAAGCACA
>JAZQVQ010000123.1:0-2394 GCA_045631825.1 Eubacteriales bacterium
TTACAAGCCCAGATGTATCCGCCTTCGCTTCTAATAACTCTTGCAACTGCATCGTCAATAAGTGTATAGAAATACTCTATGCCAATCGCTTCAAACTTTGCTTTGTACTGGTTTTCGTAAATTTCTGCAAATATGTCTTTGAAAGTATGGTCGTACTTTTTGCTGATGGTATCTTTTGTTGAAAACCATAAATCCTGTTTTGTGTCGATGGCAAATTTAAAACACGAATGAGCAAAAGCTTTTATTGAAGAATCTTTGTTGTATTGTCCTTGAATTATACCGTCACACTCAAAATCGTAAATAGTGTTTCTGGTTTCGTTTCCGTTTTTGTCAGTAAATACAAGCTCAGCCTTACCCTCGGGAACTCTCATTTCAGTTGACTTGTATACGTCACCATATGCGTGTCTTGCAATTGTTATAGGCTTTTTCCAGTTGCGTACAGCCGGCTTTATAGCGTCAATTAAAATAGGAGCTCTGAAAACTGTACCGTCAAGAATAGCTCTGATAGTGCCGTTGGGACTTTTCCACATTTCCTTGAGTTTATATTCTTCAACTCTCTGGGCGTTGGGAGTTATGGTAGCACACTTGACGGCAACACCATATTTTTTTGTTGCGTTGCTCGCATCAATCGTTACCTGGTCGTCGGTTTTGTCACGTTCGGGAAGTCCGAGGTCGTAATACTCGGTTTTTAAATCAACAAATGGTAAAAGCAACTCGTCCTTTATCATTGTCCATATAATTCTTGTCATTTCATCTCCGTCCATTTCAACGAGCGGAGTTTTCATTTGTATTCTTTCCATTTGAATTTTACCTTTCTGATTATTTGTTGTTTCTTGCGTAGTAATTCATCAAACAACCGTCAAGAATAATCTCTTTCTCGTCAGGTGTGAGATTCTTCACATAAAGAGTTATGTCCTTAACGCCTGACTTTGTAATGACTTTCGCAGGGAATTCTTCCTGACCTTCGGATATGAGCTTTTTGACATCGGGAACAAATACAAAATCGCCTTGCTCATATTCAAACTTCTCGTTTTTGTCAATGGTGAAGGGAAGAATACCCCAGTTTATGCAGTTGCTGCGATAACGTTTTGTTGCAAATTCATAACAGATGTTTGCAAAACCGCCAAGAACTTTCTGACAGGAAGCAGCCTGCTCACGAGCCGAACCGTCACCGGGCTTGTTGGCAAAAACACATGAACCAAACTGTGTGTTTTTAGCAAGCTCTTTAGCATTACCTACTTTTGAAAGAACAGAAATCAATTTTTCTGAAACGTTACCCTCGCGTCTATCCCTTTCGTCCTTGTCGACGTTTTTGCTGAGCGATACATACTCTGGAACACGTCTTGATAGAGCAAATTCGGAAAGTCTCAAAGGATTACTTCTGTATGATGAGGTTTCACCAGATGGAATAAGCTCGTCGGTGGTTGTGACGGGGTCTCTGATTACTGCACAAAGCTCAACAAGAAGATTGTCCGATAACTCGTACATCTTAGGCCAGTCTGTGATGTTTGGACCCAAAATCAATTCTTCGTCAGGATTTGCATTTCCGTAACCATAGTAAAGTCTGTTCTGATAAACAGTTTTGTCGAAATGATATTCGTTTTCTGAATACTCATAGTCAATATCGGTTGCCGCAGTTATTGCACCGCCATTTATTGCAGTTGCGGCAATGCTTCTTGAGTCCATAAGAGCAACACCAGCAAGCTGTCCCTCGCCCGGCTTTGAACCCTCTCTGTTGGGGAAGTTTCTCGTTGTATGACGAAGCGATAAGCCGTTGTTCGATGGTACATCACCTGCACCAAAGCAAGGACCGCAGAATGAAGGTTTGATAACAGCTCCGGCTTTGAGTAATTTTTCGGATACGCCGATTTTTGTAAGCTCGATGCTGACAGGAACGCTAGTAGGATAAACAGACATAGAAAAATATCCGTTGCCTGTGTTGTTTCCGTCAAGAATTGCACCAGCCTCGCAAATGTTGTCAAATAAACCACCGCTGCAACCGGCAATAATTCCCTGGTCTGCATAAACCTTTCCGTTTTTGATTTTTGAAACAAGGTCGTAATTTATGTTACCAAATTTTTCACGTGTTTCGTTTTGTACACTTTCAAGAATTTGTTTTGCATTGGCATTGAATTCGTGAATTGTGTAAGCATTTGACGGGTGGAAGGGAAGAGCAATCATAGATTCTTGCTTGCTTAAATCAATAGTAATCATACTGTCATAGTAAGCTACTTTTTCAGGTTCGAGCTTTGCATAACACTCTTGTCTGCCGTGAGCTTTGTAATGATTTTCTACAACTTCATCAGTTGTCCAGATTGAAGAAAGACACGTTGTCTCGGTTGTCATAACATCAATGCCGTTTCTGAATTCGATAGGAAGGTTATGTATGCCTTC
>JAZQVQ010000124.1:0-8625 GCA_045631825.1 Eubacteriales bacterium
AATTTACATAAACACCATAGAGCAAGAGTTCGTGCAAGGTTTTTAAAGAACGGAATCGATTCTATGACCGATCACGAAATACTTGAGCTTCTCTTGTTTTACGCAAGACCGAGAATTGATACAAATGCACTTGCACATAGATTGATAGACAGATTTGGCTCGTTAAACGGCGTTTTTGAAGCATACCCTGAGGAGCTGGAAGGCTTTTACGGACTTGGAAAATCCTCAGCTGTCCTGATTAAACTTGTGTATGAAATATACGCAAAAGAAAGATTTGTACAAAAGAAAACGGTTTCTTTCAAGGACTATGATAAGACGGGAAGGTTTCTTGCATCAGGCTTCAAAACCGATAAAACCGAAAGGGTTGTCGTGGTGATGCTAGACGGCAAGGATAAACTTATAAATATGTGCACAATAAGCGAGGGTGGACATACAACGGCCAATGTCGATATGCGAAAGCTTGCCCAGGTTGTTGTTACGAAAAATGCTGCAAAAGTGATAATTGCACATAACCATACAAACGGAAGCCTAAAACCCTCTCAGGATGACAGGTTTTTCACATCATCGGTACAAAGTTTTCTCGATACTATGGGAGTGGAGCTGAAAGAGCATTACATTATAGCCGATGGCAGTTACGTCGGTATAAAGCAGCTTATGAAAGATAATAAACTTTCACAGGAATAAAAGAACTAATTTTGCATTTTTACGATTTGTAAAATTCAACAAAATGCACAAAAACATACCACCTATATTTGTTGTAAATAGACATTGTATTTTTTTTTAATATGATGTAAAATATACTTAGCATTTCAAAATTAAATCTTTATATTTTAGGAGGACAAAATGAAAAAGTTTCTCAGTATTCTTCTTGCACTTGTTATGCTTGTTTCTGCAGTAGCTCTTGTTTCCTGCACAAACAATAACGTAGACAATGCAAACAACGATCAGGCAAACGAAAATAACCAGGTAAGTGAAGATTTCAAGGTTGGATTTATATTCCTTCACGACGAAAACTCTACTTATGACAAGAACTTTATGGACGCTGCAACTGCTGCAGTTTCAGAACTCGGTCTTGCTGATAGCCAGGTATTCTACAAGACTAACATTCCCGAATCCGCTGATTGCTACGAAGCAGCAGCAGAGCTCGTTGATGAAGGTTGCGACCTTATATTTGCAGACTCCTTCGGCCACGAGGACTATATGATTCAGGCAGCTATCGAATTCCCGGAAGTTATGTTCTGCCAAGCAACAGGTACAAAGGCACATACAGAAAATCTTCCCAACTTCTACAATGCATTCGCTTCAATTTATGAAGGACGTTTCCTTGTAGGTGTTGCTGCAGGTCTCAAGCTTAACGAAATGATTGCTGACGGCAAGATTACACCCGAACAGGCAAAGATGGGTTACGTAGGTGCTCATCCTTATGCAGAGGTTAAGTCCGGATACACATCCTTCTTCCTCGGTGCTCGCTATGTATGTCCTTCAGTTACAATGGACGTTAAGTTCACAAACTCATGGTTTGATATAGCTGCAGAAAAGGAAACAGCAAACGCTCTTATTTCTGATGGTTGTGTTCTTATTTCTCAGCACGCAGACTCAGAGGGTGCTCCTAAGGCTTGTGAAGAAGCAGGCGTTCCTAACGTTGCTTACAACCTTGACACACGTGAATGGGGTCCCAACACAGCTCTTGTATCATCCAAGATCAACTGGGCTCCTTACTTCAAGCACATCATCACAGCCGTACAGAATGGCACTGCAATCGAGCAGGACTACTGTAAGGGTATAAACGAAGACGTTGTACAGATTCTCGGTCTCAACGATGCAGTTGCTGCTGAAGGAACGGCAGAAAAGCTCGAAGAAGTTAAGGGACTCTTTGCAGCAGGCGAACTCAAGGTGTTTGATACAGCTACATTCACAGTTAACGGTGAAAAGCTTGAGTCTTATATGGCAGACGTTGATTCCGACGCTGCATTTACGGGCGATACAGAGGTTGTTGCTGACGGTTACTTCCACGAATCCGAATACCGTTCCGCTCCTTACTTTGATATCAACATAGACGGAATCACAATTAAATAAGTCACTTTGGTTTGGCGGGGCATAACGCCCCGCCATTGTTCTTTTAAGCACAAGTTACTTGTGCTTATTGGTGGTTATAAAGCAGGTGCAGGAGGAAAAAATATGGGTTCTGTTGCGGCGATTGAACTGAGAAACATAACTAAAAGCTTTGGCAGCGTTGTTGCCAATAAAAATGTCAGCCTGACGGTAAATAAAGGTGAAATTTTGTCTATTCTCGGCGAGAACGGAAGTGGAAAGACGACGCTGATGAATATGATATCGGGGATTTATTATCCGGATGAAGGAACAATCTTTATCGACGGAAAAGAAGTTGTCATACGTTCCCCAAAAGATGCATTTGATTATAAAATAGGAATGATACATCAGCACTTTAAGCTTGTTGATGTTTTTACCGCTGCCGAAAATATTATACTTGGCTTTGATGATAATCAAAAGTATGATATAAAAAAATCGGAAAAGCGTGTGCGTGAAATAAGCGATAAATATGGTTTTGTTATAGATCCCAATAAAAAGGTATATGAAATGTCCGTGTCTGAAAAGCAGACCGTTGAGATTTTGCGTGTGCTTTATAGAGACGCAAATATTCTCATACTGGACGAGCCTACTGCGGTTCTCACACCACAGGAAGCAAAAACACTGTTTGATATTCTTAGAAGAATGCGTGATGACGGAAAAGCTATTGTTATCATAACCCATAAGCTTCACGAGGTGCTTTCCCTTTCCGATAGAGTTTCTGTTCTGAGAAAGGGCGAGTACGTAGGAACGGTCAATACAAAGGAAACTGATGAAAATAAGCTTACCGAAATGATGGTCGGTAAAAAAGTCACACTTAATATAAATAGAGATGAGCCGCAAAACTCAGCCGATAGACTTATAGTTGAAAATATTAATTGTATAAATAGAGAGGGCGTAAATCTTCTTGCAAATGTTTCGTTTACAGCCCATTCAGGCGAAATTCTGGGCATAGCAGGTATCGCGGGAAGCGGGCAAAGAGAGCTTCTTGAATCTATAGCGGGGCTTCAGAAAGTCGATTCCGGTAATATAACTTATATAAACCCGAAGAGTAATGAAAAGGAAAATCTACGCGATAAAACCCCCATGCAAATTCGTGAAATGGGCGTAAGACTTTCCTTTGTCCCCGAGGATAGACTTGGAATGGGACTTGTCGGAAATATGGATATTGTCGATAATATGATGCTAAGAAGCTACACAAAAGGTAAATCCGTATTTCTGGAAAGAAGCTCACCAAAGGATTTGGCACAGAAAATTATTGAGGACCTTGAGGTTGTCACACCGAGTGCAAAGACACCGGTAAGACGTCTTTCGGGCGGAAACGTGCAAAAAGTTCTTGTAGGGCGTGAGATATCCTCTTCTCCGACAGTTCTTATGGCAGCATACCCTGTAAGAGGACTTGATATAAATTCATCTTACCTTATATATAATTTGCTCAATGAGCAGAAGAAAAAAGGAGTTGCTGTTATTTTTGTCGGCGAGGACCTTGACGTACTTCTTGAGCTTTGTGATAGAATAATGGTTCTAAGTGGTGGTAAAATAAGCGGAATTGTTGATGCGAGAACGGCAACAAAAGAGCAGATAGGCTTGCTCATGACAAAATCACAGGGAGGCGACGAGTATGCAAAATAAAGATGTGACAAAAAAGCATGTTCACGAGCCGATGCTTCGTTTTGTCAAGCGTGACGATATGAAGTGGTATTTGTCGTGGACGGTAAGACTTGTAGCAATAGCAATAGCCCTTGTAATTTGTGCTTTTGTAATAGTTTTCCTGACAAAACAGAATCCAATCGACGTCTATAAGGCAATGATAGAAGGAAGCTTTGGAACAGAGAGAAAAATATGGAATATGCTGCAGAATCTTGCCATGCTTCTTGCAGTTTCACTTGCGGTTACACCTGCATTCAAGATGAAGTTCTGGAATATCGGAGCTGAGGGACAGACCATTATAGGATGTCTTGCGACGGCGGCGTGTATGATATATTTCAAAGATGCATCAATGCCAAACTGGGCTTTGATTTTGGTTATGTTGGTAGCAAGTGTTATTGCCGGAGTTGTCTGGGCAATTATCCCTGCATACTTCAAGGCAAAATTCGGTACAAATGAGACACTCTTTACACTTATGATGAACTATGTTGCAATGCAGCTTGTTTCGTTTTTCGTGGTACTTTGGGAAAATCCTAAGGATTCAAATGTGGTCGGCGTAATCAATCTTAAAACGCACGTTGGCTGGTTCCCGTCAATAATGGGACAGAAATACCTTATGAATATAATCATAGTGGCGGTTATAACGGTTGTGCTCTATATATACCTCAAGTACAGTAAGCACGGATATGAAATTTCGGTTGTCGGAGAAAGTGAGAACACGGCAAGATATATAGGCATAAACGTTAAAAAGGTAGTGCTCAGAACAATGGCGTTTTCAGGAGCACTTTGTGGAATAGCAGGACTTTTGCTGGTTGCAGGTACAGACCATACAATAAACACCGATATCGTAGGCGGTATGGGATTTACTGCGATAATGGTATCCTGGCTTGCGAAATTCAACCCAATTATAATGACGCTGACATCGTTCCTGATTGTGTTCCTCGAAAGAGGTGCAGGGGCAATCGCTACGGCATTTAAGCTCAACGAGAGTGTTGCGGATATTCTTACAGGTATAATTTTGTTTTTTATAATAGGTTGCGAATTTTTTGTACGCTATAAAATACAGATTCATAAGAAGAACACGGAGGACTGAGGAGTATGTTTGCAACAATTATAAATAAAGCTATTGTCCAAGGAATTCCGCTTTTGTTTGGTTCAACAGGCGAAATACTTACGGAAAAAAGTGGAAATTTAAACCTCGGTATACCTGGAATTATGTATATGGGCGGAAGTGCCGGAATTATCGGTGCGTATATATATGAGCTTTCGTGTAAAAATGGTGGCACAGTACCAAACCCCGCATTATGTATCATAATTCCGCTTTTGACATCAATTTTAGGCTCGCTTTTGCTTTCACTTATATATAGTTTTCTTACAATAACCTTAAGGGCAAACCAGAACGTAACAGGTCTTGCACTTACAACCTTTGGCGTGGGCTTTGGTGATTTCTTTGGTGGCTCGCTGACTAAAATTGTGGGACAGGGCGGTAATATTTCCGTTAAGACAACAGCGGACTATTTTAAGACAACACTTCCCTTTGCAGATAAATGCGGAGTATTCGGTGAAATTTTCCTGTCATACGGATTTTTGACTTATACTGCGGTGATAATAGCCATTGTTTGTACGTGGGTGCTTCATCACACAAGAGTTGGGCTGTATCTTCGTGCTGTGGGCGAAAATCCCGCAACTGCGGATGCGGCAGGTATAAACGTAACAAAGTATAAGTATCTTGCAACGTGTATAGGCGGAGCTATCGCAGGGCTTGGCGGACTTTACTTTATACTCGACTATACCGGCGGCTCCTGGACAAACGGTGGTATGGGAGACAGAGGCTGGCTTGCTATAGCACTCGTAATATTTGCAATATGGAATCCCAATATTGGGCTTATCGGCTCGTTCCTGTTTGGAGGATTGTATATTGCTTATGCGTATATACCGGGACTTGACAGAAGCACACTTGCCATCTTCAATATGTTACCGTACGTTGTAACTATTGTTGTGCTTATAATTACGAGTGTGAGAAGTAAAAAGGAAAATCAGCCACCTGCAAGTCTGGGACTTGCATATTTCAGAGAAGAACGATAAAAAGGAATAATTTTTAATGACAGAGCTTTGTTTTAAAGGCTCTGTCGTTTTTTGTATTAAGAATGAATAAAAGGTCGGTAAATGTCGGATGTTGACGATGGAAAAAGCGTAAATTACGTATTTTCCGATTGACATACGACAAGAAAAGATGTATAATATGATTGTAAAATTTTATCGTAATGGAATAAATTGTTGTTTTATCATTTTGAAAGGTTGGTAAGTAATGAAAAAAACGGTTAGTTTGTTTTTGGCTCTTTTCGTAATGTTGTCTTTTTGTGTTTATGCAAACACAGAGGATGAATCGCAGAGTGATTTTGCAGGCGGAAGCGGAACAACTCTTGACCCCTATGTTGTCGAAACCGCAGAGCAGCTGGCAAAGATAGCAGATGATATTTATGACAATAAGTGATTTGTGCTGGGTAATGATATAGAGCTGAACGATTACTCTGTTTTTACATTTGATACCGATTTTGAAATTACTTCAGTTTCTGTAGATGCAGATAATTGGGTTCCGCTTGGAACACAGGCAAATCCGTTTACAGGACATCTTGATGGAAATGGATTTACAGTAAGAGGACTTTACAGTAAGGCGGAAAATGCAGGGTTGTTTGGTTTTGCCGAGGATGCAACCATTAAAGATATGAATGTGTATTTGTCTTATGTCTGTGCAGATAATCTTGGCGGACTTGTTTGTGCAGGAGCTTTGGGCACAACGGTTATAAGCGATGTTTGCGTTTCAGGAACCTGCACGTCAGACGGAACAGACATTGTTTCAAACCGACTTGGCTCAGTAGCCGGTTTGCTGGAGGAAGAGGCAAAGATAACCGATTGCTGCAGTTATGCAGATGTTTCAGCTAAAGGCGGATTGATTACGAGTGCCGGCGGAATTGTCGGAAATAATAATGGAATTGTAGAGAAATGTGCTTTTGATGGCAGCGTGTCTGTTGCAGACTCCGCTATGTACGCTTACGCAGGCGGTATTGCAGGATTTTCGGAGGGCGGAAAGGTAGCTCTTTGTAAAAGCGGTGGAAATGTGAGTGCTGTTTCAGGCAGTAACACTGATGAAGTGTATTGTGGCGGAATTGTGGCACGAGCTTTTGACGGTACTGTGATTGAAAACTGTACAGGCTCTTGTGATTTCAGCCTGAATTGTCAGGTGACAAGTGCACTTGGAGGAATTGTAGGAGAGGCTATAAATTCAAGCATCAGTAAGTGTGAGAACTTGTCGGATATATCCGTCACTGCAGATTATGTCGGCGGAATTGCAGGCAGCGTTATTGCAGATAACGCTTTGTGCAGTATAGAGGATTGCTACAATAAAGCGGACATTACAGGTACGGGCGTTGCCGGCGGAATTGTCGGAACGGGGGCATCAATAAGAACTTACAGCAGTCTTTTGCATATAAAGAATAACCTCAATATAGGCAGTGTGAGTGCAGAGTGTCATGGCGGAGTAATAGGATTTTTGCAGACTACCGAGGTTGCGAGAAAGGATGTTCTTTATTGTTATACAATAATCTCAAGTGCCGATGAGACAGAGGGAGTAGAGACTCTTGGAACAAGCTCTATTCAGTCCTCTACAAACCCTGATGGACTTTCCGAAGATGTGTGGAGCTTTGCTTCTTCGAGAAATCCGGTGCTTGTTTATTCCGGAACAATGGCAAAGAATACTGTCTTGGATGTAGAAATTTCACAGGATGCAATAGTTGATGTAAACGGAAACACTGTAAATGTTGAAGACGGCAATGAAAAATGCTCATACATTGTTGTTGACGATAACAATATCGATACAGGAAAGAGTCTTGTTGTAATCTGGTTTGGAAGAGACGAGGAAGCATTTGTCTCAAAACCCCAGCTTACAGAAATATATATTATCAATTCTGTAGAAGAAACTCAGGCTTGTTATTACGATTATGACACTAAAAAGCTTGGCTTGTATATGCCTGAAAGTATGGAGTCCTGTACGTTTGTCGCTTCTGTAATTGGAAGTGAAGGCTTTGAGAGAGCTTATTTCATACAGGTAACGGCCTCCGGTCTTACAGAGCATAGCTTTAATATGCCGGTAAGAAGCGGATGCGTTGTACGTGTTTTTGCGGTGGATTCAACAAGCACGTTAACACCACTTGGAACTGTTGTTGAGTTTAATTGTGACACAGGTGCGGTTACATTCCTTGATTGTGCAAGCTTGTGGTCTTAAATTAAAGGGGATAGATTATATTTGAAAATATGCGTTGTTGGTTGTGGGCGATGGGGTTGTTGTATTGCATGGTATCTCGATAGAGTAGGACACGATGTTTGCCTTTATGGGCGAGAAAATTCCGAAAATATGAAACGTCTTTTGCAGACAAGAAGCAACTCGTTTCTGACCTTGCCCGAAAGTATAAGGCTTGTAAGTGATATAAACATTCTTGTACAAAGTGATGTCGTGGTTGTATCCATTTCATCTCAGGCACTTAGCTCTTTTATGGAGCAAATAAAAAGCCTTGATATGAAAAACAAGGTCTTTGTACTGTGTATGAAGGGAATAGATATAAAGACTGGGAAGCGTCTTTCCGAGATTGTCGAGGAAAACACAGATAAATCAAACAGCGTAGCAGTGTGGCTTGGCCCAGGACACGTGCAGGAATTTATAGGCGGTATACCTAATTGCATGGTTATAGACAGCAAAGACGAACAGGTCAAAAAAATGCTGGTCGAGGGCTTTTCGACAGAGCTTATCCGTTTTTATTACGGAAGCGACCTTATTGGTAACGAGATAGGTGCTGCAGCCAAGAATGTAATAGGAATAGCTGCAGGAATGCTTGA
>JAZQVQ010000125.1:0-4056 GCA_045631825.1 Eubacteriales bacterium
ATGAATTGAAGAAATACATAGATTATTACAACAATGAAAGAATTTCCTTAAAACTAAAAGGAATGAGTCCAGTACAATACCGAACTCATTCACTAACAATTTAATATTTAATTTGTCTAAACTTTGGGGTTCACTTCAGAATTGTCCGAGCTTTTTTAATAACACAAATATTCTCTTATTGCTTTTTCTGCATCACAAAGTTCTCTGTAAAAGGCAGCAGCCGGAACTCTAAGTGCTCCGTTGCCAAGTATAATCATTTGCTCAAGACCGTCGGACGTTGCCACTCTTACTTTATTATTTTTTGCGAGAGTTTTTGATACCTTTTCGATGTATGAATCGGCAGTTTCCGCTTCTTTTGTATAGACAACACTGATGTTGTTGATTTTTTCAACAGCTCCAACATTGCCCTTAACTTTATATGCATCAAAAACTAAAATAACTTCGTTTTGGTAAAAAACCTGATAATTACAAAGTCGGTTAATAAGCTCGTTTCTTGCAGAATCAAGGCTTTGCTTTGCCATAGCTTTAAATTCATCAATAGCGAAAATGATATTGTAACCGTCGATGAGCAGATATTCCTTGAGAGATGATAAATCTTTGGTTTTAAGCTGAACTTTATCCTTGTGAGATACGGTTACGGCTTTAGGAGGAACATTAGTTGTCCTGGGTTTTATTTTCCCATAAGTCCTTTCAAATATGGCAATAAGCTCATTGTCGGTTGCTATATTTTTTCTGTAATTCTCGGCACGAATACGAAGTTCATCATCAAAATCGGCACTTTTTTGCTTATGTCTTAAGCAGCTTTCGATGTGCATATAGTTTTCAACTTCATTGTACGGCACCAAAAGACCACTGCCGCCAACACAAAAAATAGAATCTGCCGAGTTTTCAGTGTCTTTTTCGGGTATATATCCTATTTGCTCAATAACTTCCTGTGGATTGTGACATTCGTCATAAAAGGTACTGGAAATAACAATCTTTGCCTCGCCCTTTGTATAATTTGAAATATCCGCTATATAATCACGCATACATATTACGGGTGCTTTACCGACGACAACTGTCACGTTTTGATTTGACTGTGATATTTCACTTTTTCCGCCGATGTTTTTTATATCTGCAAGTAACCGTCCGGTCTTGTCATTTGGCAGTGAAATTTCAAAAGAATACCACGGCTCGAGAAGAACGCTATCGGCTTTCATCAGACCTTGCCTTATTGCTCTGTAGGTCGCCTGCCTGAAATCCCCGCCTTCTGTATGCTTTTTGTGCGATTTTCCTGCAACAAGAGTTATTTTAACATCAGTTAAAGTAGTGCCTGTTAAAACACCAATGTGTTTCTTTTCAAGTATGTGTGAGAGAACTAGATTTTGGAAATTTTTATCCAAAGCGTTAGAATCACAGTCTGCTTTTGCCGTAATACAACCGGAATTTTTTGCTTCTTCAATCAGCAGGTGTACCTCAGCGTAGTGACACAGTGGCTCATAGTGCCCGACACCCTCAACCATTCCTCTTATTGTTTCACGATAAAGAATTCTTCCGTTGTCAAAGGTTACATCAAAACCAAATGATGAAAAAATCTTATGTTTGATAACATCAAATTGTATTTCTCCCATCAGAAGTAAATATATTTCATTTAATGCTTCATCGAAAGTAACATCAAGTAATGGTTCCTGCTCCTCAAGGCTTTTGATTTGCTTGTATGCAACCAGGGGATTTACTTGCGGCGGCAGATTAACTCGATATCGCATTATGGGCTGCATGGTATGTGAAAAATCTGACTTTTCAAAACCTATTCCGTCTCCTGCTCTGATGTCGGTAAGTCCCGTAATTGCACATACCGTTCCCTGTTTTGCACTTTGCACAAGCTCAAATTTATCTCCGGAATAAACTCTTATCTGGTCAACCTTCTGAAATGTTCCGTTTATCACAAGAGAATCCTTTACCTTAAGTTCGCCACCAGTAATTTTAACAAACGCCATACGTGTGTTTTTGTTATCATTTGATATTTTGAAAACTCTTGCACCAAAGTCCATGTTTTCCTTTGGCTGTCTTGTAAATCTGTCAAGTTGGCTGATAAAAAAATCGATTCCATTATTTTTTAACGCTGAGCCAAAATAACACGGAAACAGCTTGCGGTCATAAATACAATCAATTATCTCATTATCGTCAATTTCACCGATTTCGAGAAAGGACTGCATCATATCCTCGCTGCATAAAGCGGTTTCTTCATTTGTTTCAATTTGTGTTCCATCAACGCAGTTTGGTGACAATCTGTTTTTTACATTTGACAGTACACTTTCTCTGTCAAATATCGACATATCGGTCTTATTAACAAAAATAAAGGTTGGTATATTGTATTTTTCAAGGAGCTTCCACAAGGTTAATGTATGGCTCTGAACTCCGTCAATGCCACTTACAACAAGTATCGCTATATCAAGTATACGAAGTGTCCTTTCAGTTTCGGGGGAAAAATCAATATGTCCTGGAGTATCAACAAGGGTAAACTCAGTATTTTCGATGTTAATAATTGCTTGTTTTGAAAATATGGTTATTCCCCTTTTTCGCTCAAGTTCAAAATTGTCTAAAAAACAATCTCCGTTATCAACTCTACCGAGTTTTCTAATATTTCCGGTGTTGAAAAGTATAGCTTCCGAGAGGGTTGTTTTTCCTGAATCAACATGTGCCAAAATACCGACAGTAATTCTTTTCATTGATAACAACTCCCCTCTTGTTTTTGATTTATTTTATCATATATATCATTATATTTCCACATATTTTATGTAAAAAATCTATTATTGGTAGAATTTTAACTTTTTTTGAAAAAAGTATTGACTTTGGTAGTATTTACTATATAATAAAACTGTAATTTTATTTTTGGGAGGTTACCATGATGAAAAGAAAAAACACAGCATTTTTTCTAATTGATGACCTGAGTCATCATTGTTTTCCATATCCATTTACTAACTGGGACGGAGACTACAGAGGTGCTAAAAATACTGACAAATTCCCCTTTAGAGTAATTGACAGCACTGTTGATACATACCCTACAGTTTTAAGAAGACCGGTTACCGAACAGTTTGACGGAAAAGTTACACTTGAGTGTGAAATTGAATTGATATCAGGTGAAGGTTTCTATGTTGGTGTATACAGCAGAGACGACAAATCCGAGGACGTTGATGCATTTAAAATCATTCACAGAAATGGTTCATTTTTTGCCGGAAACAACAAGCTTTTTGACGTTAAAGAAAACTACAACTATTTTAAGTTTATATTTGATCTTGATACAAGAAAAGCAAAGGTTTCTGCAAATGGTACAAGCCTTGGGGTGTTTGATTTTACCGGTCCCTCAAAGAGCATCGCGGGCTTTAAGTGTGGTTTTGACAAGGAAGATATCGGATGTGCAAGAATATCTCACTTTACAAAGATGTATAAGAATTACTTTGTAAATGATTTGTGCGTATTCCACAGAGAAACTCCTCTTTGCGATGACTACATTATCAGCACAAAAGGACAAAGCACAACCGGTAAAAAGCCGTATGGCGATCCTATGGGCAGAGAAATTCAGGAGTATGCAAATTTCATTTGCGGTAAAAAAGGCTCCGAAACTACAGTTGCCCAGAAGTTTGACAAAGCAACAGGTGTTGTGTGCTTGGAAGCAAAGTATCTGTTTGTAAACGATGGAGCTACCCTTTCTGTAAGCCTTAATTCAAATGACACAAATGCAGTTACAGTCAGCGATAAATACACTGAAGTTTTCACTAAAGACGGTGCATTAAAGTCACACTCTGAGCACGTTTGGCAGACTATTAGAATTGAAGCTGATACTGACACACAAACTGCACTTATAAGACTTAACGGTAAAAAGGTTTCAACTATTCCGTTTGACAACAATGCAGACTTTATTGATTCAATTTCACTCAATCTCAACTGTGAAAAAGACACCGAAGTTCTCTTTGCAGATGTATTTACATTTGTTATTCCCCCCCTCCCCGCCGATTACGTTCCCGAGCCTGTTGTTCCCGAAAAGAAGAGTAACCACATAGTTGGTATGAATATATG
>JAZQVQ010000126.1:0-3738 GCA_045631825.1 Eubacteriales bacterium
AAGCTTGAGGGCAGCGAAATAAATAAGGCTAAGGAAAAACTTGCATATGAACTTACAGCTCTTGTTCACGGCAAGGAAAAGGCAGATGCTTCTCTTGAGTCAGCCAGAGCACTTTTCGGAAATGGCGGAGATAAGGAAAATATGCCCTCCACTTCCCTTTCAGATGATGATTTTAATGATGGTGTTATTTTGCTATCCAATCTCCTTGTGAAATGCGGTCTTTGCCCGTCGAACAGCGATGCCAAGCGTTTGATAAAGCAAGGCGGAGTTTCGATAAATAACGAAAAAGTTCTAGATTTTGCTGCAAGTTACGATAAAGCATTCTTCGAAAAAGATGAAGTTATTATCAAAAAGGGAAAGAAAGATTTTCATAAGGTTACACTTGCATAATTAAAAGTAATGTTTTAAAGACCGCTTTTACTTTTGAGGGCGGTCTTGTTTCTTGTTTATTACAAGAAAATTATTTGACAAATCGTGTGGTTGTATGGTATACTGTTTGATGAAATTTTATTTATAATGGGAGGATTAACGTGGGAGTTATAAATGTTCTTGACAAGCAAACTGCAAATTTAATAGCTGCCGGTGAAGTTGTCGAAAGACCATCCTCCGCTATAAAGGAAATGCTTGAGAATTGTGCTGATGCTGGTGCTACAAAAATCACCGCCGAAATAAAGAATGGTGGAACTACTTATATCCGTATAACCGATAACGGAAAAGGTATGTTAAGAGAAGATGTGCCAAAATGTATTTTGCGTCATGCGACAAGTAAAATAAAAACAGGCACGGACCTTGAATCTATTGCCACATTCGGTTTTAGAGGCGAGGCTCTTGCGGCAATAAGCTCGGTTTCGGAAATGCGAATACTTACAAAATCAGAAAACGAGGAAATGGGTACGCTTTTTGAATGTCGGTATGGGGAGCAGACAAAACTCGAAGATGCTGGTTGTCCGAATGGAACAACAATAATAGTTAATGATATTTTCGGAAATGTACCTGCAAGAAGAAAGTTTTTAAAGAAGGACAGTACCGAGGCTATTTCCGTCAGCAACATCTGCGAAAAATTTATTATGTCTCGTCCTGAAATATCATTGACTTTAATTTCGGATGGTAACGTAAAGCTTGAATCTCCCGGAAATGGCGATTTAAAGAGTGCTATATATTCGGTACTTGGAAGAGAGTTTGCAAATGCTCTTATCCCGGTGGATTACACTTATTCTTCGGTGAGAGTTTACGGATTTATTGTAAAACCCGAAATGTGCAGGCCTAACAGAAATATGCAGAATTTCTTTGTCAATAATCGTTATGTCAGGTCACGAACAATGCTTGCCGCACTTGAAGAAGGCTACAGGGCCTTTTGTCCTGCCGGCAAATTCCCTGCTTGTGTTTTGTTCTGTGATATTGATTATTCTCTTGTCGATGTAAATGTGCACCCGGCAAAACTTGAAATTAAATTTTCCGACGAAAGACGGATTTTCGACTGTACTTACTTTGCAGTAAAAAACGCTTTGAGTTCAACCAATTCATTTAATGTAAATCAAAAAATTAATGAAATTATTGCAGAAAACGACAAAGAAACAATTATCATAAATGTTGATAAAAATGTTGATGTTGAAAATAAACAAAACATTGTTCAGGAAAGTTCACAATCACAAGTACAAAAAGAAGCAGACAACTTCCCAGTTAAAAATAGTTCTTTTGTAACAACTACAAAAAATGAGGCTGATAAATTATTTGTTCTTGATTTCATAAGAAAACAAAATGAAAAAAATAATATCAGTGTGGAAAACAAAGAGTCTACCAAGCTCAATGTTGAAAAACCTAATTTGGTAATCACCAACGAGACGCACGTTTTCCAAACTGATGTTGAAAAAACGAAACACAACCAAAATGCAAAAGTAGAAGTTATTGAAGAACAAACCCAATTAGATACCAACAAGATTGAAAAGATAGATTTTAAGCCCGTTTTAGTCGGTGAGGTTTTTGACACATATCTTTTAGTTCAACTAAAGCAAAGTATGTATATTATTGACAAACACGCCGCTCACGAGCGAATAATATATGAAAAACTCAAAAAACCGAATGTTGAAAACTCCTCGCAGTATCTGCTTGAGCCAATAAGTGTATCACTTGTTCCTAAAGAAGCAGAGGCAGCAAATGAACATTCAAAGTACCTTATAGATATTGGCTTTGAATTTGAAGATTTTGGCATCAACTCATTCCTGATTCGTGCTATCCCCACCCCTATTGCCCAGAGTGATGCAAAGGATATCTTTACTTTCCTTGCCGGAAAACTGTCCGAGGGCAATACACGTTCTGCCGGTGAAATTTTTGATAAAGCACTTTACACCGCTGCCTGCAGAGCTGCAATTAAAGCTGGGGACAAACACACGTACTATGATAATATGTACATTATAAATGAGATTTTTACTAATGATGCAGTTTTATACTGTCCTCACGGACGGCCAGTTATAACCGAGTTTTCACGCGAAAAGCTTAACAAAATGTTTTCCCGTCCGTAATTTACAATAACGTTTGAAAGGCAATTATTATATGTTTACATTATTAAAAAAAGAGGGATTTGCAAGAAGAGGCAGATTTGAAACACCGCATGGCACTATCGAAACTCCGGTGTTTATGAATGTCGGTACTTCCGCAGCAATTAAAGGTGCTGTATCAACAGATGATTTAAGACAAATTAAATGTCAGGTTGAGTTATCAAACACATACCATCTCCATATTCGTCCCGGTGATGAGGTAATAAGAAAAATGGGTGGTTTACACAAGTTTTTTAACTGGGATGGTCCGATTCTTACCGACAGTGGCGGATTTCAGGTGTTTTCCCTTGCGGTTTTGCGTAAAATCAGCGAAGAAGGCGTAATGTTTGCATCGCATATGGACGGAAAACGCATTTTTATGGGTCCTAAGGAAAGTATGAAAATACAGGCAAATTTAGGTTCTACAATAGCAATGGCTTTCGATGAATGTGTTGCAAATCCTGCAGAATATAATTACGCAAAAAATTCATGTGCAAGAACGACAAGATGGCTTAAAATATGTATTGACGAAGTCAAAAAGAACAATTCGATGCCCGATGCGGTAAACCCAAAACAAATGCTTTTTGGTATAAACCAGGGTTGTACGTTTGAAGATTTGCGTGCCGACCATATGAAAACCATCGCAGAACTTGAAGGGCTTGACGGCTTTGCAATTGGCGGACTTGCCGTTGGTGAAAGTGCCGAGGAAATGTATAATATAATTGAGACAGTTGAGCCTTTTATGCCGACAGATAAACCGAGATATCTTATGGGTGTTGGAACCCCTGACTATTTAATAGAAGCAGTAATGCGTGGAATAGATATGTGTGACTGTGTGCTTCCAACAAGAATTGCTAGAAATGGAACTGCAATGACATGGCAAGGTAAGAAAGTTGTTAGAAATGCTAATTTTGCAAAAGATTTTACAACGTTAGACGAAGAATGTGATTGCTATTGTTGTAAAAATTACACAAAAGCTTACATACATCACTTAATTAAGAATAAAGAAATTTTAGGTGTAAGATTATTATCAATTCATAATCTAAGATTCTTGACTAAACTAATGGAAAGAGTTAGAATAGAAATAGAGAATAATAATTTATTAAATTTTAGAAAAGAATTTTATAAAAAATATGGATATACGGAGGAATAAGCTTATGGTACATTGGGGAACAGAAGAAAATAAAAAGAAAGATAGTGATAT
>JAZQVQ010000127.1:0-12043 GCA_045631825.1 Eubacteriales bacterium
GGTTTGGCCTAAAAAACCACGTAGTTCTGAACACTGATGCCGTTGAAAGTTCTGTTATTCCGGATATGTACTCCTGCGTTTTCGATTTGGTTATAGCCGATGTTCCCTGTTCGGGAGAGGGAATGTTTCGAAAATATCCCAAAGAGGCACTTGGTGACTGGAGTACAGACAACGTTGTTATGTGTGCTTCAAGGCAGCAGAAGATATTATCAAATGCAGCAAAAGTTGTTGCAGACAAGGGATATTTACTTTACTCCACATGCACGTTTTCACTTGAGGAAAACGAGATGAACATAGATTTATTTTTACAGAAGCACAAAGAGTTTTCGCTCATTCCCGTAAGTAAAAAAGTTCAAAAGGCAACATCAGACGGGATATTTTTCGATGGTTGCAAGACGCAAAACATTTCTCTTACAAGAAGATTTTACCCCCACAAATCAAAGGGTGAAGGTCAATTTATCGCCCTTATGCAGAAAAATTCTCCTGATGACGTTTCAAAAATGGGTTACAAGTCGGCATTAGTACATTTATCACGTGACGAACAAAAGGTAATTGAGCTTTTTGTCCGTGACAATTTAGAGGATTTCCCAATAGACAGAGTTTTCAAATACAACAACAACATTGTCTGTGTCGAGTCAGATTTTCCGGTTCCCCCAAAGCACGTTTTTTCGTGCGGGGTAAAACTCGGGGAAATAGCAAAAGGACGTCTTATCCCGCATCACCAGTTTTTCAAAGTGTATTCCGACAAGTTCAAAAACAAAATACACCTACACCTCGGCGACGACAAAGTAAAAGCCTATTTACGCGGAGAGGTTTTTGAGTACGATATTCAAAACGGTTGGTGTGCCGTTCTTGTCGAAGGTATCTCTCTCGGCGGTGGCAAAGCCGTTGACGGACAAATCAAGAATCATTATCCAAAAGGGTTAAGAACAAATTAAGTATAAAAATTTAAAATGTATGCAAAAAACGGGGCGATGTGAACATCGTCCCCTACGATTATTTGCCAAATTTATATAATTTTTGGGTTGTATCAAATTATTTTGATACAACCCCTATTATTGTTTATGTTATGTATGACAGACGGTTTAAGTGCAAACCTTTTCTTCTATTTGAGCAATTCAGTTTTCATTTCTTCCGTCATTGGACTTCCATATTCACTTACTTCATAAGCCTCTGCAAAGCGGATTTTAGTTCCTCTTTCCATACCATACAATTCTATAAGTCTTTGTCTGTGACGTGCTGCATGTTTTGCATATCTTACAGCATATCCTCTGCCTGCGGACATTATTTCTTCATCTGTTGTTTCAGACGAAATATTCATACCTTTGAGCCATTCAAATCGCTCCTCTTTACCCTCAGGCACTTCTTCACCATAGGTGTAAGGAAGCCACTCATAGACCTGTGATACATTAATATCTGCAATCCTGAATTTAACATCTATTTCGCTATCAATATCAACCACAATATCAGGTCTGAAGATAGGATTTGTGAATCTGTCTTCGTTACACATTATAACAGGCATAAATCTCATTGCAGGAGCATCTGGACATTCATTGGGAACGGTAAGTAAATATGAAGCATCCTGCACAAGTTGTGCCGTTGCTCTGTGATCAGGCATATAGTCATTGGTTCTATGTGTTATGATAAGATCAGGATTAAACTCACGAATATAACGTATCATACGCTTTCTGGTTTTTAAATCCGCAACAAGATTACAGTCGTCATTATCCCAAATATCATATTTAATACCAAGAAGTTTGGCTACTTGTGCAGATTCCTTCGCTCTTCGCGCAGAGATTTCCTTTGGACCCAAAATATGATGCCCTCCGCATCCGTTACACACGGAGAGAAATTGCACAATGTGACCTTTTTTAATCAGTTTTGAAGCAAGTCCCCCGCATTCAAATTCATTATCGTCCTGATGCGCACCAATCATTAATATTCTCATTATCATTTATCCTTTTAATATATTTAAGATTTTTTATTCTCTTTTTACTCAAGCAACGGAGTAGAAAAATAACGTTTTCTTCCACATTTCCTTGTTGTTTGAAATTTTAGCAAGTTCCAATATTTTTTCATTTATGCGGGATATAAGGTTTAGATGCCACGTTTTTTCATTAGTAGTTCATATTAAGTTAGAACTAAAAACTAACTTATGCAATTTGTATGCTTATACCAAGCAAAGACGCAAGTATCAAATATATAGTAACAACACTTAAAATTGGTGTAAATATGATAGCACTATATATTATAATCTTTTTATACTTATTTTCCGCTTTAAAAAATGCAAAAATATGTATCGCCAAATAAATTATATAACTTATTCCGCAACCGAAAAAAGCAAATGCACCATCACCGCCCCAAAACCACATAAACATAAAGTATTCAACCAATACAAATATCGCTAATGGTATATGAAGTAAAAATATTATTACTTTTTTTTCATTTTCGCACTTCCTTTCAAAGGCTTCTCCTTGAGGAGAGGCTCCACCGTAGGCGGTGGTGAGGTGTAGATTGCGAAAGCAATCGTTATTCTTTTACACCTCATCCGTCAGCTTTCGCTGCCACCATCCCCTCAAGGGGAAGGCATTTTATTCGACAATATTCGCCACTCTTTATATTGCGACACATAAGGTTTAGATGCAACTTATTTTAATGAATTGACAACTTCGTTGTCATGAATTGGTTATCACCATGAATTGTTGCAAGCAACATGAATTGAATTGCCTATATAATGCACGAAGTGCAATTCATGAGCCGCAAGGCTCAATTCATGAAAATTTTAATTTTCAATTCATGCCGTCAGGCAATTCATTGAGTTTGCCTTACAAACTCGTTCTGTCACAGCGACCAACCGCCGTCAACGCAAAGCACCTGCCCCGTTATGTACGAACTGTTTTCGTGTGCAAGGAACAAAACCGCATTTGCAACATCTTTAGTGCTTCCCGTTCTTCCTACAGGAATTTCACTACAAATACTCTTTACATCTTCCTTTGAAAGATGACTGTTCATCTTTGTATCTATAAACCCCGGAGATACTGCGTTTACTGTTATTCCCGACAAAGAAAGTTCTTTTGCCATAGACTTTGTAAGTCCGTCAAGTCCCGCCTTTGATGCAGAATAGTGTGCCTCACAGCTTGCACCCTTCTGTCCCCAAACAGAGCTGACGTTTATTATACGTCCAAAACCATTTTTTACCATATACGGCGAAGAAGCATTTATGCAAAAATATGCACCCTTTAAGTTAATTCCAAGTGTTTTATCCCACTCTTCCTGATCAACGTCTATCAGCATTTTAACAGACGAAAATGCCGCATTGTTGACAAGCACATCAACTCCGCCAAAGTGACTTTTTATCATATCAAACATATTATCAACTTCAGCTTTAACTGAAACATCTGCCTTTATGCAAAGTGATTCTACACCAAAAGCTTCAATTTCACGGCACAGCTCTTTTGCTTGTTTTTCACTTGTATTATAATTGACAACAACATTATATCCACACTTTGCAAAGGCTCTTGCAATCTCACTTCCGATGTCTCCCGAAGCTCCTGTTACAAGGACAGTTTTCAAATGAATCACTCCAGTCCATAGAAACGACAAGCGTTTTTATAAGTTATATCGCAAAACTCATCCGACGTAATACCAAGAAGTTCTGCACACTTTTCGGCAGTATGACAAATATAATCCGAATGGTTAAGCTCCCCTCTATGCGGAACAGGTGTCAGATACGGGCAATCAGTTTCAACCAGAAGATGCTCGAGATTTTCGTCTATCTGCCTGAAATTTTGCAAAATCTCAACAATACGTTTTGCGTTTTTGAATGTTACAACTCCATTTACTGAGATGAAATATCCAAGTTTAACAAGCTCTTTTGCCATTTCAAAGTTTCCCGAAAAGCTATGCACAACGCCCGTCACCGACGGATATTTTTTTATTATATCAAGTACATCAGCGTGTGCATCTCTATCGTGTATCACAACCCTTGCTCCAAGCTTTGAGGCAAGCTTCATCTGGGCATCAAAACAAATTTTCTGCTCCTGTTTATCATCAGTTCCGTAATAATAATCAAGTCCGATTTCGCCAATGGCAACGACTTTTTCATTATCTGTATACATTTTTTCAAGCTGCGACAACCAATCCTCATTTTTCATATCGCTCACTGCATCCGACGGATGAACGCCGACACTTGCATAGAAAAAATCATACTTTTTAGAAAGCTCGATACTTTCGCGGCTGCTTTCAAGGCTCGCTCCTATATTGACTATCTTTCCAACCTTACCATTATGACAAATACTATCTATTATTTGCTCACGAACCATGTAAAAACGTTCATCGTTATAGTGAGCGTGAGAATCAAAAATCATCGTATTTCTGTTCCCTCTTTTATTGATTCATCAAGGAAAGTGACAGTTATTTTATCATCACCGCCTGCAGCTAAAATCATTCCGCAGCTTTCAACTCCGCGAAGCTTTACCTTTTTGAGATTTGAAACAAGAATAATCTTCTTACCAACAAGCTCATCAGGTTTATAGAATTTTGCAATTCCAGATACAACCTGTCTTGGAGTATCTGTTCCGTCATTGAGCATCAGTCTTAATAGCTTATCGGACTTTTCAACAGGCTCACATTCAAGTATCTTTGCACATATAAGCTTGACTTTTGCAAAATCCTCTATTGTTATTTCTTTTGTTATTTCCTGTTTTTGCTCTGTCGTTTTCGTTTCTTTACCAGTACTTGTCGCATTTGCCGCTTTTTCTGCCTCTATTCTATCCTTTTCAAGACGTGCATTGAATTCCTTTTCATCTATACGCATAAACAGAGGTGTGGGTGTAGGATTAACCTTTGAACCTGTCTTATACCCAAAGCCGAACTTGTGTGCTTGTTCCCACGATTCAATCTTAAGAGGAATTTCGTTCTGTTCAGAATAAATCTGTTCTATAATCTTATCAGCCGAATCGGGAATAAACGGCTTTAACATGACTGCACAAATTCTTATACCCTCAACAAGGTTATACAGTACAGTTGAAAGTCGTCCCTTTTGTGTCTCGTCCTTGCCAAGTATCCAGGGTGCAGTTTCATCAACGTATTTATTAAGTCTCCTGAGCACTGCCATAATTTCATCAGTTGCCTCTGCTATATGCAGTGATTCAATCTTTTCTGTAACGGTATTAAAGCCATTTGTTATTGTCTTTATCAGGTCGTCGTCTATTTCCTCTTTCACGTCAGGCTCGGGTATAATACCGTCAAAATACTTATTAACCATTGCACACGTTCTGTTTACAAGGTTTCCAAGTGTATTTACAAGGTCTGCATTATATTTTGCCACAAGCATTTCATAAGTAATACTTCCGTCATTAAGATACGGCATTTCCGAAAGCGTATAGTATCTTACCCCGTCAGTTCCGATTAAGTCTGCAAGGTAATCGGCATACATTACATTTCCTCTTGACTTACTCATCTTATCCATTCCTGAAAGAAGCCAGGGATGTCCGAAAATAGTTTTTGGCAAGGGTTCACCAAGTGCCATAAGTATAACTGGCCAATATATTGTATGGAATCTTAGAATATCCTTACCGATAATCTGAAGATCGGCAGGCCAGTTCTTACAGTAAAGCTCTTTCTTCTCATCAACCTCATAACCAAGTGCTGTTATATAGTTTGAAAGAGCGTCAATCCACACGTATATTACGTGTCCTTCATCAAATTCGATCGGAACTCCCCATTTGAAAGTTGAACGGGATACGCACAAATCCTGAACACCCGGTTTTATAAAGTTATTTATCATTTCCTTTTTACGAGCTTCCGGAACTATAAAATCAGGATGTGTTTCTATATAATCTTCAAGCGGTTTCTGATACTTTGAAAGCTTGAGAAAATATGCCGCTTCCTTTGATCTTGTAACCTCACGACCACAGTCAGGGCACTTACATTCTGATGCCTGTGTATCTGTCCAGAAAGATTCACACGGAGTACAGTACCAGCCCTCATACTCGCCTTTATATATATCTCCCTGGTCATAGAGCTTCTTGAAAATCTTCTGTACTGCCTTTACGTGATAATCGTCTGTTGTTCTTATGAATTTATCATAGCTTATGTTCATCTTTTTCCAGATGTTTTTCATTTCACCTGTAATTTCATCGACATAAGTCTGCGGTGCTATTCCCCTTCCCGCTGCGGCATTTTCTATTTTCTGTCCATGCTCATCGGCACCTGTAAGCATAAACACATCATAACCGCAAAGACGTTTGAATCTTGCTATACAGTCTGTCAGAATAAGCTCATACGTGTTTCCTATATGAGGTTTACTCGAAGTATAGGGAATTGCAGTTGTAATATAATATTTTTCCTTCATTTTATCAATCCTTTCATTCAATAGAAAAGTTTTTTATTCATTAACAATAGAGCTTTCGGCACTGTCACCGTTTGTGTTTATGTCCCGCATTTTCCCGTGACTATCCTTAAACATACCCGACAAATCACAAGCAACAACACGCTCATACAAAAAGTCAGACATTCCTGTAAATGTTAGCAGAATATACGGCAAAGTATATATTACAAACAACACGCCAAGAGAAAACATTGAAATCACAACAAGCGGAACAAATGTGAAATTGAGCATTGTGATTTCGCCGGAAAAGCTATGACTGCACAAATTGCCCATTTGAAAGCATCTTGCGACCGGTAAATCTTCCCTCTTTACTGATATATACAATCCGACAAAGCGTTTACCTGTAAGCACAAACGAGACAAGATACAACAAAAACATGACCAGATTCAAAAGGAAATACACAACATCGACATTTCCTACGAAATACGAGTTTTGCAATAACAATTTATAATATCCGCCATCAATATACAGTCCCAAAGCAAAGGGCAAAACATACAGTGGCAGTACTCTTAACAAGAAAGACAGAAAAACCGAGTATGAACGAAGCAAAAGTTCAACACTTGAAAACGTATCAAACATCACCGAGACAGATACGTTTTTCTTTTCGATGCAACAAATCTCAAATTTTATGACTCCGTACAAGAGCGGAAAAATCAAAAGAAGGCTAAGCGACATATACAACACCATTAAAACATACGGTATTGCAAAGCTGTCTGTAATTTGATACGCAAGAGAAGAAACTGCATTTTTCATTGAATTTATCCCCGAAAGATACGCGAACAACACAAAAAACACAAAAATCTGATTTATCCAGCTTGAATAAAGTATATTTTTTGCGTTTGATTTAAAAAATCTTCTTCTTTGCAAATGTTCGGGCATAATCAACAAAATTCCTCCGTTTACAACTTATACAAAATACTTTTACTTAAGTTAATTCAGCTATTATAAACAATTTTTCCCTCTATTATAGTATGGAGCAATTTCCCATTATCATTCATAACAATAAAGTCGGCACGTTTGCCGTTTTCTATTGTTCCGATTTTACCAATTAGTCCAACCGCAGTCGCAGAATGTACTGTTGCTGCCGCAACTGCATTATCAAGATGCATATTTGTAAAATTACTGTAGTTTGCCACTGCAGTTGCAAGTTTAAGACTACTTCCCGAAAGAACTCCCCTGTCTTTTGTTACAATTTTTCCGTTAACAACATGTGATCCCATTCCACCTGCTCCTGTAACCTCCGCACCTTCAGGACAACCTGCAAGCTGAACAGAGTCTGTTATAAGCACATCGCGATGGCCTGGGTTTTTAAGCTTTGAAAACAACTTGACAACACCCGGTGCTACGTGCATACCATCACAAATAAGCTCTGCGTAAATATCCTCTGTAAGAGCTGCGGTTATAAGTCCCGGCTCTCTGTGGTGAATCGGTTCCATACCATTAAATGTATGTGTTACGCAATCTGCTCCGCACTTTATCGCTTCAAGAGCAGTTTCGTATGTACAACATGAATGTCCGAGTGTTACGTAAATACCCATTGAAACACACGCTTTTATAAAGTCAAGTGCTCCTTCAAGCTCAGGTGCAACAGTTACACGGACTTTAAGTCCATCGGCTTCTTTTAAAACCTCTTCCATAAATTTTATATCGGGATTTTTAAGAAGTTCCGAATTATGTGCTCCTCTTCTCTTGAAAGAAAGAAAAGGTCCTTCTATATGAATTCCGTCATAATGAGTCTTTGTAACCTTAAGGGAAGCTTCTTTTATATTTTTAACAGCCTGCAGTATTTTTGAAAGCTCTGCAGTTGAGGTAGTTGCAAAAACACTTGTAGATCCGGCAGAACTATACCAATCCTCAAGAGCAACAAGCTTGTCTGCATCTGCTGCCGTAAAATCTTTAAGTTGTGCTCCGTGTGTATGTATATCGCAAAGACCTGCGTAAAGAATTTGTCCCTCGCCGTCAATAATATCATTACATTCAGGACAGCTTCCGTGTCCTACTGTTTCTATAATTCCGTCATTTACAACAACATATCCATCACTTTTCCGGTCCTTACCAAATCTTACGTTTTTTATGACTTTCATATCAAAAACCTCCAAAAAGTTTTAATTAAATTCATTCATTGCTTGTGAGATATTATCTTCGTTTATATATTCTGCAGCCGACAGAACATTCTTAAAAACTTCCGAAAGCTGGTCGAATTCTTTTTCGGAAAAAGAGGAGAGTACCCAATCGGCAAGGTCCATTTCGGGATGTGGTTTTGCCCCCACGCCAATCTTTATTCTTGGAAAATCCTGGCTTGAAAGGTGTGCAATAATACTCTTTATCCCATTATGTCCCCCGTCACTACCCTTTTTACGTATACGTATTTTTCCAACGTCAAGGGATATATCATCAAAAATAACTGTTATATTTTCGGGTTTTACCTTATAAAAGGACGCCGCCTTTGCCACAGCCTCACCGGAATTATTCATAAATGTCTGCGGCAGCATAACAAGCGTTCTTTTACCACCAACAGTACATTCACCCACAAGGGCGTTGAATTTTGACTTATTTACATCGATACCCTTATTTTTTGAAATATACCCGACAGACAAAAATCCTGCATTGTGTCTTGTTTTTTTATACTTATCCCCGGGGTTTCCGAGTCCCACAAGTATATGCGTTATATTTCCCGAACCATCTTCTTTATTTTCGATTTTTTTAAAAAGTTCAAAAATGTCCATCAAATTTCTACTTTCCCGTCATCAGAATGCGTTTTAAAATTTTCTTGTGCACCGAAAGCCTGAACAAAAAGCTGTTTTGCCCGAAATACATTACCTGACACATACAAATATCCCATAAGAGCCTCAAAGCCCGTTGCACGTCGATACTGGATAAGCTCTCCGTGCTTTGGTGAAAAATGTGTTTTTGCGTTTCTTCCACGCTTAAACACCGACATCTCCTTTTCCGTAAGCATATGGAAAATTCTTTCCACGGCATCGCTCTGGGCTTCGCACGTAACCATAGCCTTTGATGCTCTTACAAGTCCTCCCGGCTTTGCTTCTCCGCTTTTATGAAGAACAAAATCCCTTGCGAAAAGCTCTATAACCGCATCGCCCATATATGCAAGTGCAAGAACGGAAAACCTATCGGCATTTTTTTCATCCGGACATATGAGTATATCTGAAAAGTCTGCTTTTAAATCTTTTTCCATTTCGGTCCTTGCGGTGTGTCCTCAACAACAACACCCATTTCCTTAAGAGTATTTCTTATTTCGTCTGCAAGAGCATAGTTCTTATCTTTTTTAGCTTGTGTTCTCTGCTGCACAAGCATCTCGATTTTTTCATCATCCTCGCCATTATCTGTTTTCTTTATTTCAAAGCCAAACAGTGTTATAAGCTCCATAAATATTTCCTTTGCCTTGAGCAAAAATTCAAGCGAGAGATTTTCATTTGCAAGTGCCTTATTTATATCTCTTGTAAGTTCAAAAACTGCCGCTATTCCGTCTGCTGTATTGAAATCATTATCAAGCGCAGCACACATTTGCTGTTTTCTGCCCTCAAAGCCACAAAGCATGCTCTTTTCTTCATCGGTAATGGCAAGCGTACTATTCTGTGCTGCTTTAACACGGAACTGGAGGTTTTCCTGCAAGGTATTAAAACGTTCAACCGACACCTGTGCCTGATGCATTGCTTCCTTTGAATAGTTTACAGGACTTCTGTAGTGTGCGGAAATAATAAAGAATCTTATAGCGTCATAGCCATATTCCTTTGCGACATCACGCACTTTAAACGAAATGCCGGATTTTGACATCTTTGCCCCGTCTGTGAGAATATAAGCGTTATGAAGCCAGATTTTTGTAAATGTGGTATCAGTGCATCCACAGCATGCATTAAAGCTTTCAGACTGTGCAATCTCATTTTCGTGATGAGGGAACGCCAGATCCTCTCCGCCTGCATGGATATCTATATTACTTCCAAGGTATTTCTGTGACATAGCCGAACATTCTATATGCCAGCCGGGTCTGCCCTTTCCCCACGGAGAATCCCAGTAAGGCTCGCCGGGCTTTGCGGCTTTCCACACAGCAAAATCAAGCGGGTCTTCCTTTATATCCGAAACGTCTATTCTTGCTCCGCTTTCAAGATCATCTACATTTTTATGAGAAAGCTTTCCATATCCTTTAAACTTTCTTGTTCTGAAATAAACATCTTTATCCTCGCTCTGTCCGTCAGGACTTACTGCGTATGCAAATCCTTTATCCTCGAGCGTTTTTACGATATTGATAATTTCGGGGATATTTTCTGTAGCCTTAGGATGATTAGTGGCCGGAGTTATACCAAGTCCCTTTGCATCTGCAAAGTATTCATTTATATACTTTTCGGCAACTTCTTTAACGGTAGTACCTTCCTCGTTTGCACGGCGAATAAGCTTATCGTCTATATCTGTAAAATTCTGTGTAAAATTAACCTTATAGCCTCTATACTCAAGGTATCTGCGAAGAAAATCAAAAATAACAAAACATCTTGCATTTCCAACGTGGAAAAAATCATACACGGTAGGGCCGCAAGTATACATTCTTACAGTATCACCATCAAGAGGTTTTAGCTCTTCGAGCTGTTTTGTCATTGAGTTATACAGTTTCATTACCAATATCCTTCCTTATACACCTATTTTGAATTTTTTAAATTCTCAATTTCTTTATTCAAAGCATCTATCTTCATTTGCAATTTACAAAGTTCCTGAGAAACCGGATCCGGAATGTGAATCTGGTCAAGGTCGTTTTTACAATTTCTGCTTGCCCTTGAGATAATTCTCGCAGGAACACCGACTGCCGTACAATCGGCAGGGACTGCGTCAAGCACAACCGCACCTGCCGCTATCTTTACGTTATCGCCTACTTCAAACGGGCCGAGTACCTTTGCTCCCGAGCCTATCATTACATTATTTCCAATCGTCGGATGACGTTTTCCTGTATCCTTACCTGTACCGCCGAGTGTTACCCCCTGATAGATAGTACAGTTATCTCCAACCACTGCAGTCTCGCCTATAACAACACCCATACCATGATCTATGAGCAGACCTCTACCAATTGTAGCTCCGGGATGTATTTCAATACCTGTCATAAAACGGGAAAACTGCGAAATCATACGGGCTATAAATTTCAGATTCTTTTTGAAAAACCAATGTGCAACCCTATGATAAATTACGGCGTGAAGTCCCGAATAAAGTAATAACACCTCAAGACCATTTCGTGCTGCAGGGTCCCTTTCCTTTATTGATTTTATATCATATCTTAAATTCTTAAACAAGAACAAAGCACCTCAAATCACTAAACTATATATTTCTTATAAGCATTCAGATACTGAATACCAGAGTATATTGTGAAGAAAACCATAACAACCATACACACGTATGTCAGTGGTGTATACTTTGCAAAAAATTCTATTTTACCGAAAAGAAGCGGTTCAAGCAAAACAAGCTCAACAAAAATGCACTGGGAAAATGTTTTAATTTTACCCGGCATTGCCGCCGCTATAACTACATTATCTGTATTTACCGCCACAAGCCTCATACTTGTAACTGCAAGCTCTCTGAAAATTATAACTGCAGTTGACACAACAAGACCAAGTCTTAAATTGTCAAACACATATATTACCGAAAGAAGTGCAC
>JAZQVQ010000128.1:0-6128 GCA_045631825.1 Eubacteriales bacterium
CTACCGAGCTTATTTGACCCCGTCAGCGGTTGAAACAGATTTCGGTAGTAATTCATTAACTTATGCAATGGCAAACGCATTGTATACACCTGTTCCAAACTTTAGAACAGGTGGGGGGTATTTATATATATTCCCATTTGGCGGGATAAATGCTATATCTGCTAACTTTACGACAGCCGATATTACCGCAAATCTAACAGCATTCCAAAGTGTTTCAGACGGTTCGTTAAGTATAACAATTGACGGTGAAACGAGTCTTGTTCAAGGTTTAGATTTTACTTCTGTGAAATCTATAGCAGATATCGTTACTGTTTTGAAAGGCAAAAACCTTGATGTAAATATTGAAGCGAACGAAGGCGCAATCGTATTTACTTCAAGACGTGCAGGGATTACTTCCGGTGTGACAATCAACGCTATTGACTCTATTGACACAGTTGATATAAGCGCAGCGAATTATTTGAATGTTACAGCAGGAAATATTACAGCCGGCGCGGATGCAAGCGGAGAAACATTGGCGCAAGCTGTTGCAGCAGCTCAGCAACAAGTTTATTTTGGCGGTGTAATAACAACTCAAATTGTCGATGATGCGACTCGCCAAGCAAATGCTCAAGCAATACAATCACTTGATTGTGTATATTATGACAGTTTACAATCTTTGACAGATATGGCTGTTTTAGGAGCCGCTTTAAAAGCAGCAGGCTTAGGGAAAACAAGAACTTTAGCTTACTCAATAGATAATGGTAAAATAGCAGCTGCAACTTATGCAACGATTGCAAAATCTGTTAATTATAACGGAACAGATACCGCAAACACAATGAATTTGAAAACATTAACAGGAGTAGTTCCTGATAATGGATTGTCTGACACTTATGTGCTTTCAGCACAATCAAATGGTGTTGATATTTACGGCAACACAGGCGGTTTGGGTTGCGTTTACTCTAATGATAATAACGGCTATACAGATGATATTGAAAACCAATTATGGTTTAAAAAAGCTCTTGAAATTGCCGGATTCAATTATTTAAGACAAACAAATACAAAAGTTCCTCAAACCGAGACAGGTTTAGCCGGTTTAAAAAATGCTTATGCACAAGTTTGCGAAAAAGCAATAAGGAATGGTTCTGTTGCTCCTGGAACTTGGAATAGTATTGTACCATTCGGAGATCAAGAAGATTTCAAGAGAAATATCGCAGAAAAAGGATATTATATATATTCAATTCCAATTTCTCAACAGTCACAAGCTGACAGAGAAGCGAGAAAAGCTCCTGTTATTGAAATCGCAATAAAAATGAGTGGTGCATTCCATTTTAGTGAAGTTATCGTGACGGTAGAAAGGTAGGGCAACAAATGACAGTATATGCATTAACGGGAAATGATACGTTTATTCTTAATGACCGTGTTTTCAATGATTTCGCTGACGGAAGTACAATTGCAATTACATTTCCGAATGAAAAAACCGGACACACAACAGGGAAAAACGGGAATACTATATATTCAACAGACAAGCAAGGTCTAAATGCTGAATGTGAACTTCGAGTAATAGCAGGCTCAAAAGATGATATTTGGCTTAATGGCTTATCTATTCAACAAGAGAGAGATTTACCGGCATTTACTTTAATGAATGGTTCTTTTTCAAAACGAATTGGTGACGGAGCCGGAAACATAAGGTATATTAATTATGTTCTTTTAGGCGGGGTATTCAGACAAAATATTGATACTGATGAAAACCTCCAAGGTGAAACCGATCAAGGCATAGCAATATACAGATTATTCTTTGCAGATGCAGAGAGAGCAATTGGTTAATAATTTATATCTCCTCTTTCTTTATACGAAAGAGGAGATTTTATAAAAAGGGAAAGGATAGTTAATGGAATTTATAACACAAAATGGACAAGTAACAATCGAGATTAAACCCGCATCATTTAAAGATGCTTCCTGTCTAAAAAGAGCTGTTGCTAAAGGTATTTCGGGTAAAGACTTAGGGTTAAACGGTGATAGCTTCTTAGACATAAAAATTGACTCGATTTTCCAGTTACTTATGGATATTGGCACTTCTGACGAATTTGAAAAGTCTGTTATGGAGTGTCTAAAGTGCTGCATATATGATAAAGGCGGCAAAAATTTAAAAATAACAGCACAAATATTTGATGATTTCCCCGAAGCAAGAGAAGATTATTATGAAATTGTAAGCAAATGCTGCGAGGAAAATTTGCGCCCTTTTTTCAAGAGTCTTGTTTCAGAGTTCAAAACAAGATTAGCGAAAGCGGAAAAACAAGACCAAAAACAAGAATTATCGCAGACTTCGAAACAATAATCGCGGTAACACTTGCAAAATCCGGATATTTTAGCGGAAATCCTCAAATTGTGCTGAACACTCCTGTTGATATTGTTTTTAAAACTTATCAATATGAAATGTTTACGCGAGAATATGAAGAAACGTACTACGAATTAAATAAAGAGGTTAAATAATGGCAGGTTCTCTCGGAGAATTATTTGTTGAACTAGGTGTTTTTGCCGATACAAGAGAATTAAAGGATTTTGAGACCAAATTAAAAAAAGTTTCAAAAACTATGCGAGAAACATCTGATAAAAATGATAAATTACAAAAAGGACTTAGGGAATTTATAGGTGGACTTATAGCTATAGCCGGAGCTGTTGCAGGTGCTACAATAGCTTTAAGCAAATTAACCGATTCTTTAGTAAGTAGTAACCAAGAGTTTTTGAACCTTACAAGAACATCCGATATTGCGCTTTCTACATTCCAAAAATGGGATAATGTGGGAAGAATGTTTGGAGTTCGTAATGCGGCACAACAAATCCAAAATTTGAATGAGCGTTTATTCGAACTCAAATTAACGGGACAAGGTGCACAAGGTTTTATGCTTGCGGGCATCAATCCAATGGGGCAAGATGCAGAGGGTATTATGGAACAACTCCGCAATCGTGTTTCAGGATTGGATGACACAAGTGCTTCATATTTGCTTCGCCAAATGGGTTTAGACCCTACAATGCTTCATTTATTAAGACTTGGGAAAAAAGAGTTTGAAGAACTTGGACAAACGGTAAAAAAATATCAATTAACAGATGAACAAACAAAACAAATCCAACAAACGAATGTGCAATTACAAATGGCACAAATGAAATTAAAATATTTAAAAGATAGGGCAATACTTGCAATAATGCCATATTTTATTAAATGGATGCAGTCTTTAACTAGAGTCGCTGAAATGCTTGTAAAATTAGGTAAAAGTGTTGGAGCATTTCTTGTAAAATGGCGGGGATTAGTAGTAGTTTTTGGAACTGCTTTAAGTAGAATAGCACCTATTGCAAATATATTTAAGAGTTTCTCAAAAACTATTAGCAGCTTAATTATTAAACTTCCAATTTTTGGAAAATTTTTAGGAAGAATAGGAATGATTGCAGGACGCGCCTTGCTCCCGTTTACAATGTTATACTTAATTCTTGACGATTTAGCTGTATATTTCCAAGGAGGAAAAAGTTTAATTGGTGAGGTTCTCGAATGGATACAAAATACCGGCAGCGATTTTTCAAATATTTTTGGAAAAATGTTTGGAGGTGATTTTTTCGGGGGTTTAAAAGATTTAATTATTAAGCTAATTGATATATTAGATGATATAGTACAAGTCTTTTTAAGAATACTGACTGTTATAACAGGCTTACCTCTTGATAAATGGGGACGAAATTTCGCAAATTTTGTCGCCGGAGGGAATTATGACAATCTCAAAAATTACGATTATGGCGCAAGAACTCCACAAATGACTCGTAATACTGCCGATAATCGCACGAGTTATGACAATCGTCAAGTTAATATGACAAATACAATACACACAACTCAAACAGGTGAAACTGTTATAACAGAATTAGCATACGCTCAAAACTATGCTTTCAGCTTTGGTTAGAGGTTAAAATGGTTCAAGACAATTTACGAGGTGCAATAGTTCAAGTTCAAAATGAGACTATTGATAATAAGGTTGCAGTATATTTTGATATTATTCAAGAGCATTCTGTATCTTTGCAAAGTCAAATTACAGACAATTGGATGGAAAATAATTCTGTAATTGGTGACCATATCGCAAATTCCCCTATTGTAGTCAATTTGCGCGGATTATCAGGTGAAATAAAATATATTCCGAGTACAACTAAAGGTATTTTAAATGATTGGTATAACAATTTCAATGGCCGGTTAGGAGCAAAAGGATTATCTACCGAAAAACTCGGAGCTATTCCTGCCTTTTTCTGTCCGGTTGATAATTTAACCCAACTCGCTAAAAATACTGTGACATATATCGAAGCTTCGGTAAACAGATATAAAACAATTGTTGAAAATTTTTTAAACCAAGGTCAGAGAGAAGAAAGAATAAGGACTTTATATCGGGATTTAAGTTCATTAAGAGAAAATAAAACGGCTTTAATTGTTCAAACTCCATATGGGTTTTTTGATAATATGTACATCCAGGCTTTAACATTAAGACAAGGAAATGAAAATTACATAACAGATATTGAATTGAGCTTGAAACAAGTTTATTTTACAGATACACAATGGACAGCCCCGGATAAAGAAGTTTTGGAACAACTTAATGGTTTACAACGTCAAGCAGAAGTAAATCACGGCAAGACACAAGGCAATAATGAAAATGTTTCTATTATATATAGTCTTTATCACGGAAAAGGATAATTATTATTTTAAAAGACTTGGTAATAAGGCCATTCCAATACCCCATAAAACAAACAAACCAATAGGAATTGCAATAAATTATGCAACACATTACATCAATAACATCACAATCCAATCAACGTATGGCATTAGTCTTAGAAAACAATGAGACTGCAGATTTCAAGTTATATTACTTGCCCCGTCAACAAGGTTGGTTTTTTGATATAGACTATAAAGATTTAACTATTAATTGTTCAAGAGTTGTTTTAACTCCAAACTCTTTAAGACAATACCGAAACATAATCCCTTTTGGAATCGCATTTATCTCTGAAGGTAATGTAGAACCTTTTTCCGTAGATGATTTCACTACCGGCAGAGTAAATATGTATGTTCTTAACAATGAAGAAGTAAAACAAATTGAAACAGATATTTTTAATTTATGACGAAACGAAATCCAACATATAGAATAACCGTTTATAATCAAACTGAAACAATTAAAATTGAATACCCTATAACTTGTAAATTCAATTCGCAGCGCGGTACTTTTTCCCAATCCAATAAATGTACAATAGATTTATATAATCTTGCACCAACAACAAGGGCTGCAATATTTAAGGATGCTTTAACTTTAGACCAAGCGCATTGGAAATACATAAAACTTGAAGCCGGTTGGGATAATAAACTTTCTCAAATATTTATGGGTAAAATTTTGCAAGCCTATTCAAGCAAAGGCGGAGGGCAAGTTGATGTGATTACTCATATTGAATGTCAACCTTTTGATATTTTCAGTTCTCAAACTGGAATTACATTTGCTGCTGGCACAACTTATAAAGAAGCTTATAAAACAATGGCCGCGGATTTACCAAATGTTAAAATCGCGAATATTGGAGATTTAGAAGGTAGCTTTAAAACTCAAACAACGTTTAATGGTAATACACTAAATTGTTTAAATACGCTTACAGGCGGTAACACTTTCGTTGATAATAATGAATTAAATACTATTATGGGTAATGAAGTTATTGACGTTCCTGTTCCACTTGTGACAGATGATAACGGATTGCTTGAAACCCCGATAAGACGTGATGCAAGTTTGACTATAAAAATGTTATTTGAACCTTCTCTTATTGTTGGTCAATTACTTGAAATTCAATCCGGTATCCAACCACAATATAACGGGCAATACAAAGTCCTGGGCTTTACTCACGATTGTTTAATTTCTCCGACACAGGCAGGTCAAAGAGTAACAACCGTTGAATTATGGATAGCACCGTCTCTTACGGCTTCAAATATAAATTTGACAGATGAAGCTTTAACCGGTGGAGCTGCTGAGGTCAATAATTACTTTAAAGTTAAAGGAGAAGAACGAATACCTGCAGTTACAAGTTCTCCAAAATGGATAATGCCGTGTAAGGGGAAAATAACAAGCGGTTATGGATGGAGAAAAGACCCTAAA
>JAZQVQ010000129.1:0-2211 GCA_045631825.1 Eubacteriales bacterium
AAAGGGATGTTGCACACCTGCACCCAATGTAAATCAAAATACACAATCACAGTAGAAGTTGAAAAATGCCCTCAATGCGGAGCAAGCCTTGAAAAAACAAGGTCGGGCCTATTTGTAGAAGCAATACGCATTATAAAAGAAATGAGGGAAGCAACTAATGACCGATACCCCACATTCATTATTTGGGAAAACGTCCCCGGAGCGTATAGTTCCAACAAAGGTGAGGACTTCCGAACAGTCCTTGAAGAAATCTGTTCCATCTCCGACCATACCTTATCAATTCCTAAACCTAAAGGAAACAAGTGGCTCAAAGCAGGAGAAGTCGTGGGAGATAATCACTCCATCGCTTGGCGAACACTCGATGCTCAATACTGGGGAGTGCCCCAACGCCGTAAGAGAATCTACCTTGTCGCAGATTTTGGAGGACAACGTGCCTCTGAAATATTATTTAAGTCCGCTTGCCTGCAGCGGAATATTACGCCGGGCGGAGAATCGGGGAAAAGAACTGCCACCAATTCTGAAAGCGGCATTGGAGAAACAGGCACAAACGGGCTGATATATGGCATTGGTAGAACTGCTTGGAGAAGCGGGGTAAATTTTAAATGTAAGCCTACCATTACCGAAAATATTACTCCCACACTTACCACAGAAGAACCACACGCTGTGGTTTATGAACCACAACTTTACGAAAACCACGGGCAAGATGCACGGTATAAAGGACCGTTGCAGGTAAGCCCAACTCTGACCTCCACGCTGAAGAATGCAAACAATCATCACTTTGTCGTGAATTGTATACAAGGTTCTATGATAGGGCGATCTGATGAACATGGACCGCAGGGAAGCGGAATAAACGAAGATGTTTGTTTTACGCTCAATACGGTTGACCGCCACGCTATATCTGCCTTAATAGACCGAACACCAATCCCTTATGGTATCTCCTCATACGACAGTAACGCTATGAAATCAAATAACCCCCGCAGCGGAATATATGAAGCGGATACAGCTCGAACACTCGACAGAGCAGGCGGAAACCCTTCTTGTAATCAAGGGGGAATTGCTGTTGTGGAATATTTCGGGGAAGGGCAGTTTGGTACCTTTAGAAAAGGGCAAGTTTCCACATTAAAAGCAAAAGGTGGCACCCTTGGAGGCGGAAGCGAAACACTATGCCTTACTACAGGAAGTCATATGAGCGTATCAGAGGGCAAGTCCCATACACTTATGGCGAGAGATTATAAAGACCCTCAATGTGTAGCCAAAAGTAATGACAATTGTAATTACATAGTCCGTAGGCTTACCCCTCTTGAATGTAGCCGATTGCAAGGTTTTCCCGATTGGTGGACGGAGGATACGGAAACCGAAGAACCGACAGCGGAAGAGATGCAGTTTTGGAGAGAGGTTTTTGAAACCCATCGGAAGGTTGTTACAGGAGCCAAAAAGCCAAAGACCGATAATCAAATCCGCAAATGGTTAAAAGAACCGGGAGCAAGCGGAGCCGTTTATAAAATGTGGGGGAATGGAATCGCCCTGCCGTGTGCCGATGCGGTCTTTTATGGCATTGTAAAAGCGGTAAGGAACAGCGGAAAAATAGCATAAAAAAAGCCGAGGTTTTTCCGCCTCGGTTTTTTTTATAGTTAGAATTTGTACATTCTTTTAATGTTTTTTGATAGAGCCTGCAATCTTCAGATGGTTACCGCTTACGACTACGGTAAGGGTGAGATCCCCGTCTTCACATTTACAGGTAACACTGAACGGTCTTGTTGTGATTTTGTAAGCCTCGGGGACTTTTTTCTGAAAAGCTATGAGATAGTCGGTTATATCCTCATATTGCTTTTCTTCTTGCCAACGGTTACGGAGTTCGAACAAAAAGTCTGCAATTTTGCCGTCATTTTCAAAGTTGACCTTTTGCCACAATTCTTTTATTGTCACTTTTACCACCACTCTTCCTCTTCCTCGTCATCGCCATCGTCCACGTCTTCGTCCGTTTTGCAGTCCCACATATCGGTCTCGTTGGGGGTTGTTTTTAATTCGGGGTTGCTTTCAACGAAATTAAGAACCGCTTCTTTCAGCCTGTCGAGGATTTCTTCATAAACTGAATCAAGGTAAACACCCCATATTTCATCAATAATCTTTTTAACCTCGTCATTGCAAACAGTCAATAAATATCTTGCTGCAGGGTTACAGGTTTCTCTGCCGTAGCCAATGCCTATACGG
>JAZQVQ010000130.1:0-15986 GCA_045631825.1 Eubacteriales bacterium
CGACAACGATGCATCTTGTGTTGTCAAGATGTTCTATCCGCTTGAAAAGGACAGTGAATACTCTAAAATCTGTGACGGAGCAAGCATCATAATGCGTGCGACCTGTCAGCTTGACAAGTTTGATTCCTCTCCTTGTCTTCATCCAAATGCTATAGGACTTATAAAACGTATAAGACGCAAAGACAATGCGGAAAACAAGCGTGTTGAGCTTCATCTTCACACTATGCTCTCGACAAAGGACTCTGTTTTCTCGGTAAGTGATGTCATAAAAACAGCTATACGCTTCGGTCACAAGGCAGTTGCAATTACCGATCACGGAAACGTTCAGGCTTTTCCAGAGGCTCTTGCTGCTTACAGAAAAATCAAGGACAAGACAAAGTCAGATCCGGGGCTTAAAATTCTCTACGGAATTGAGGCATATTTTGTAGACGACACGGCTAAAGCTGTATACGGAAAAAGTGATGCGAGCTTAGAAAATGACAGGTTTTGCGTTTTTGATATTGAAACAACAGGGCTTTCGGCAAAAGAATGTGCCATTACCGAGATTGGTGCTGTTATTTATCAGAACGGCAAGGTTCTTGACACGTTTGAAAGCTTTGTTAATCCCAACGTACATATCAGCGAGGAGATTACCTATCTTACAGGCATTACCGATGAAATGGTAAAAGACGCTCCCGATATTTCGCAGGTATTACCCAAGTTTCTTGAGTTTTCCAAGGGATGTGTATATGTTGCTCACAATGCTTCTTTTGACATAGGTTTTATAAATGTTGCCTGTCAGAATTTAGGTATTGAGTTTACTCCCACATATCTTGACACTGTCTCTGTTTCAAGGTATGTAAATCCTGAGCTTAAAAAGCACACGCTCGATACCATCGCAAAATATTTTGACCTTGGTGATTTTAACCACCACAGAGCCTTTGAAGATGCTCATATGCTTGCCCTCATTTTTGCAAAGTTAATTGAAAAGTTAAATTCTGAAGGACTACACACATTAAGTCAGATGGTCGAGACTATGAGTGCCAGAAGTGACCCCAAAAAAATCAACAGTTATCATCAGATTATATTAGTAAAAAATCTTACAGGTCTTAAAAATCTCTACAAGCTGGTTTCTTACTCCTATCTCGATTATTTTTACAGGCATCCGAGAATTCCAAAGACTATTCTCAATCAGCACAGGGACGGTTTAATCATAGGTTCTGCCTGCGAGGCGGGCGAGCTTTATCAGGCTGTATTATCTGGCAAGCCCTGGAGCGATCTTTGCGAGATGGCTAAATTCTACGATTATCTTGAAATTCAGCCCCTAGGTAACAATCAATTTATGATAGACAAAAGAATAGTTCCCGACAGAAATTCGCTTATAGAAATAAACAAAACCATCATAAAGCTTGGTGACGAGCTTGGTATACCCGTTGTTGCGACGGGAGACGTGCATTTCAACGAGCCTTCTGATGAAATTTATCGCAAAATTTTACTTGCCGGTCAGAAATTCTCCGATGCAGACAAGCACATTCCTTTATACTACAGAACTACCGACGAAATGCTTGAGGAATTTTCTTATCTTCCTTACGAAAAGGCATATGAGATTGTAGTTACAAACCCAAACAAAATTGCAGATATGATTGAGGACATACTGCCTGTTCCTGACGGCTCTTTCCCTCCGCATCTTGAGGGTGCCGAAAAAGAACTTACCGATTCGTGTTACAAATACGCCCACGAGCTTTACGGCGATCCTCTTCCTGAAATTGTTGAAGCAAGACTCAAAAAAGAGCTTGACTCTATCATAAAACATGGTTTTGCAGTTCTGTATGTAATCGCACGCAGACTTGTAAAATACAGCGAGGAAAACGGCTATCTTGTCGGCTCCAGAGGCTCTGTCGGTTCTTCCTTTGTCGCAACGATGGGCGGAATTTCAGAGGTTAATCCCTTGCCTCCCCATTACCGTTGTCCCAAGTGCAAATATTCCGAATTTATAACCGATGGTTCTGTCGGCTCTGGGTTTGACCTGCCACCAAAGCCATGTCCCAAATGTTCAACCGAGATGGTCGGTGACGGTCACGAAATACCCTTTGAAACGTTCCTCGGTTTCCATGGGGACAAGTCCCCTGATATTGACCTTAACTTTTCCGGAAACGTTCAGGGCAAAGTACACAAGTTCACCGAGGAGCTTTTCGGTGCAGAAAACGTATTCCGTGCAGGAACGCTTGGTACAATCGCAGAAAAAAATGCTTTTGGATATGTCAAGAAATACCTTGAAGAACATGGCATAAGTGTTAACAAAGCTGAGGAGCAACGTCTTGCAAATGGTTGTGTCGGTGTAAAAAACACAACAGGACAGCATCCCGGAGGCATTATCGTTGTGCCCAAAGAATACGAGGTTTTCGATTTTACTCCCATTCAGCACCCTGCCGATGACCCGAACAGCAACATTATCACAACGCACTTTGCTTTTAAATACTTGCACGACACCATTCTCAAGCTTGACCAGCTCGGCCATGATGTTCCTACCAAATACAAAATGATGGAAACCTTTACAGGTCTTAATGTTCTTGACCTGCCAATGTACGACCCAGAAGTAATGGAGCTTTTTATATCCACAAAATCCCTTGGTGTCACTCCGGAACAAATTGACAGCAACGTTGGCACTTTCGGGCTTCCTGAGTTTGGAACTAAGTTTGTAAGGCAGATGATTGAAGAATCAAAGCCCAAAAATTTTTCCGACTTACTGCAGATTTCAGGGCTTTCACACGGCACGGATGTATGGCTTGGAAACGCTCAGGAATTGATTAAAAACGGAACGTGCTCTATTTCAAACGTTATTGCAACACGAGACAACATAATGGTAAGACTTATACAGTATGGACTCGAGAACGGCACGGCTTTCAAAATCATGGAGGACGTACGAAAAGGCAAAGGTCTTAAACCCGAATATGTTGAGGCAATGAAAGAGAAGAATGTTCCTGAATGGTATATGGATTCATGCCGAAAAATTAAGTATATGTTCCCTAAAGCACACGCTGCGGCATACGTTATGTCTGCACTTCGTCTTGGGTGGTTCAAGGTACACAGGCCTCTCGAATTCTATGCAGGTTTCCTTTCCTGTGCACCCGGCGGATTTGATGCCGAAATTTGCACTATGGGCAAAAAGCGTGTAGAAAACGAGCTTGCTGCTATCGCACAGAGAGTAAAGGAAAAAACCGCCTCGCCAAAAGATACCGACATGGTACCAACATTACAAATGGTCAACGAGGCTTACGCCCGTGGAATCAATTTCTTAAAGCCCAGTCTTACAAAATCACATGCTACATACTTTTTGCCGGAGGAAGGTGCCATACGTGTGCCTTTCAGCTCCATGGCAGGACTTGGTGACAATGCCGCCAATGCGATATACGATGCATGCAGCAATGGCGAAATTTTATCGGTTGAGGATTTACGCACAAAAGCACAGATATCAAAATCTGTAATTGAAATTATGCGTAAAAACGGCGTTTTTGATGATGTCTCCGAAACAAATCAGCTCGATTTATTCGGTTCGGGTTCTTTTAATGAAGTATCCAATCAAGAGCCTAAAGTCAAAAAGCAAGCTATCAAAAAGGTTGCCGACGAAGTTTCCCCTGCCGACAACTTAGCAGACGAACAAATTACACTTTTCTAATTACACACAAAAAGCTCCGTGTTTAAAAAACACGGAGCTTTATTTTTATATTTTTAAGTTTCAAGCATTAAATGTAATCAGATGCACTTATATCAAAGTATTCGGAGAGGAAATCCATAACTTCCTTATCTACATTATTTGTTATAAGTGTATAAAAAGCGGAGGCTTCACGGGCTGTCATTTCATTAAGCACTATATTCTCAGCCTCTTTTACCTTATCTCCATACTCCTTACCTATATAGTCCTTGGTAAGAAGCTCACCATCCTCGCCATCCTGCAAAGCACTTGTAACACAGTTCACAAACAAGGCTCTGACTCTCTTTTGCTTTTCATCTGTCATCCTGATATCTGACAGTTGTTGTTTTGCTTTTATAAGATTGCCGAGAAGTTCGTCCGAATTTGGATTTTCCACTTCAACAAAAACCGCGTAAAATTCAGTATCTTCCTTTATCTTATGCTTTTTAATCGTTACTATTTCCCCGTCCTCTTCGGTACTCCAGCCTTCAAATTTATATCCGTTCTTCTTAGGCTTTGTTGTCGGCTCTTTAGCATAGCTGCCCTCAAGCACTCTGTTCTGAGTATTATACACTTCACCCTCGGCATAGAAAACAACCTTATAGTACACCTTTTCTTCAGTGTCCTGGTTTCCTGCACCTGTTCCACTTTCGGAATCTGCAATTTCAAAGACAGCGTAAAATGATGTATCCGAAGCAAGCTTATATTTTGACAAATCTACAAATTGTCCATTTTCGGAAAGTGACCAGCCTTTAAATTTAAATCCTTCTCTTACGGGATTTGCCGGAATTGTTATTTTTGAGCCATGCTCAACTTTTGCTTCACTTTCAAGTGTCATTCCATCAAAGAACTTTATTGTATACACGTTCTTAACAAACACCGCTTCAAAGCTCATACTTTCATACACTCTTTGCGATTTGACATCAACAACACCCGGAACGCTTACGAACTGCCAGCCATCAAAACGCATACCTTCATCAGCTATCGGGTTTTCTGGTACCGTCGGGAACTCACCGCAAACTACCATTTGAGTCTCGCCATACTGTGTTCCGCCCACAAAGAATTTAACCTCTGCTTTTACCGGATCAACGGGAGCATTTACAAAATTTGCAAGTGTTGTTGCAAGCTCATGTCTCTTTATTACCTCGGTTGCTCTGAAATTTCCGTCTGCATCAGGTTGCATAAGCTGATTTTTGAGAATTGTCAGAACATAGGGCTTTGCCCATTCCGAAACCTTATCTTTAATTGTCACTTCCACGGGCAAATCAAAGGGTTTAAGCACTCTGACTATAATTGCACAAACCTGTTCACGTGTTATGAGTTCCTTTCCCCTGAAGGTTCCATCCTCAAAACCGTCAACTATACCTGCCTTTTGAGCAGCGAGTGCATACTGTTTAAACCAGTCATTATCGGTAATATCCGGGAAACCTGCTGCTCCCTCTATATCAGTAAGCCCAAAGGAAAGTGTAATCATTTTACACATTTCGGCTCTTGTCACGCCACCATTCGGACGAAATGTTCCATCTTCATATCCGCTGAGAACGCCAAACTCGACAAGTTTTTTTACCTGCTCCGCATATGGTGCATCATCTGTTACATCAGAAAAGGTAAGCTTGGGTTGTTCTTGTGTATTTTCGCCACCAACAAGGCCTCCGATATCGAGGAAGCCCTCATTGTCATTTGCCACAACGCTACAGCACAGTGTCAACACCATACACAGTATCAAAACAAAATATTGTATTTTTTTCATATATTTTCCACCTTCCTCTTAATTATCCAAAGCAGGCAGTTTCCTGCCTGCTTTAGTTTTGTGGACTAATTATTAACTTTAGTTCTTATCAAAGTATGTTCTTTCTACTTCGATTGACGCCATCGAATTATCAATGCTTGCATAGTCATCGCCAACCACTTTATCGAATACATAATCCGTTGTGATATTTGCGTTACCATCAGCAATAAATGTCTCGCACTTTTCAAGAGATGCATCGATATCAGCCTTTGTATAAACAGGTTTAACCTTATCTGCGATTATATCAATTACAGATTCAGCTCTTATACCGATTTTGTCAAGCACTTTGATATATGCTCCGGAAACAACTGCGTTTGCAACAAATCTGTCAAGCAAAGGCTTAACATCTGCCGGTGCCTTTTCAAGATCTTCATTGAGCATTTCATTTGCAAAGAAGTCATTATACATTTCTATAATCGATTCCGGAATACCATTTGCCGAATAATCATCAACTATTCCGGCTACAAGGTTTGCATAGTTAAGGATTCTTTCTTCCTGCTCGTTTACTGCACCTTCAATTGTTGCAAAATCAATATTATTGCAATACCAGACAAATGCATCGTCGGAAAGAACAACCAGTGCCTTGATATTTTCATAAATCAAGTCAAAGTCAGCAAGTTTATATCCGCTATACTCTGCTGTATGGTCATTTGCTGTTCCTACAAACCACTTTTCAGGATTTGTATATGAGAAGAGGCTGCTTGCATACACATTGTCTACATAGAGTTTTCTGTAAATCTCGCCGAGCTTACCGTCAGCAGCACTTGCCTTTGCGTTAGCTGCATCGTAAACTTTTTCAACGTACTCATAAAGAGGAAGCAAAATCTCGGAAACAGGGTTTACTGAAATTGTTATTCCACTGTTTACTCTTACTGATGTCGCTCCGCCTTTTACTGCAGCTACTGCATCAAGAAGTTCATTTTCATAAGCCTTAATTGTTCTTACATAGATATCATCAAATATATCAAGGGGAAGTTTATTCAGCACTGCATCGGGAATTCTTCCGTCAATCAGGCTATGAATATCATCTATTGTTTCAAGGTAAGCTTCAAATGTTTCAATAATATCAACATTATTTACGTTTACTTCGAATGTCTTGCTATGCTCAATTTCGTCGATGAACTTATTACATGCTGCTATCTTATCAGCCGCACTGTGTCCGAATGCTCTTGCAAGAGCTTCTGCAAATTCAAGGTCATCACCAATTACTGTTTCAACATCTATTGTCTTTATTGCGTTAAACATAGGTGTCAGGAATTCATCTTCGATTGTTCCGGCATCAACGATTTCATCGATCTTCTTATCACTGAAGTCTTCAATCATACCTTCACCAAACTCAGTGTCAAGCATATCTTCTATGAGAGTTACATCACCCTGAAGAATTTCAATTACATCTGTAAAGTCTGTCTTTGTACTGATATACTTCTTGACTTCGTCCGGTTTTGCTACAAGGCTATCGATTTCTGCTTCAACATCATCATCAAACTCACCCGAATCAATGATTGCTGAAATGTTATCTGTTACTGCGTCGCTTATAAAGCTATCTCTTTCACTGCCTGAAAGCTTTGTACCAATATAATCATCAATACAATCCTCTTTAACATCAGCAAAATCAGCATCATCTATATGGTCTGCAACATATCCTGAGATATAATCAACTGCATCTGCCTTTGCGTTAGCAGCCTCAGTTGTTGTATTTGCAAGCTCGTTCTTAAGTTCAGTAAAGATATCATTTCTTTCTATGTCTGTTCCACCGAGTTTTGCTAAAATATCACTCTCTGCAGCTCCTGTTACATCAGACATAATTTCTGCAAGCTTAGCATCAACATCAGCATTCTTAAGTGTGTTGAGCTTATCAAGTATCTCATTAAATTTAGCTGCAGGTGTTATAATCTCTGCAACATCTGCCTTTGTGACAGCCGGCAATGTTATATATCCATCGTCAATAAAGGATTTAATCTGATTCTTGATATCAGCATCAGACATACCGTCAACTTTTTCAATAACTGCATTTGCTATAACATCGTTATACTCATGATTATAAACCTTAGCTGTTATATGAGTCTTAACCTTACCCTGAAGTGTCGCATTTGAGCTTATCTGATCTGCAACGAAGTCTACAAAAGCTTTATCGTTCTTGAGAGTCATAAACTCTGTATTTATAGAGCTTACATTTGCAGGATTCTCAATATAGTTTACAGCAAGATCTTTGAGAACTTCGTCTGAAAGATTAATCACCATATTATGAAGCAAATCTTTACGGTCTGCATCGCTGATAGAAGTATCAGCAAGGAATGCTTCGATATAATCTCTGAACTGGTCGATATCCATATTTGCTATGATTTCTTCAACTTCAGCTATGATTGCCTGAATTTCACCACTTCCAAGGAAGCTCTTGAGCTGGTCGTGAAGCAATTTATCAAATCTCTTTTCGCTGAGAACATCTACAAATGTTACAAACTTATTGATGTTTTTGATTTGTCTTGTTTCTGCATCGAGGAGAATGTTGCTTCCCACTCTGTCAAACGCCTTTTGCTCTGCCAATTCATATGCATCAGCAATTACATTTTCATTAAGGAATAGTGCGTCTTTAAATGTATCAAGTACTCTTGTGTCTTTTTCATAAGGAACATTTAATGTAAGCGGTACGCTTATTCCGTTAACTGTAATAGTAGCGTCGATCTGCTTGACATTGAAGTAAACCTTCATATCTTCTGTTACTTCAAAGCCTGCTTCAAATTCTTCCCACTTCTTTGAACCATCATCTGAGCTGTCATAGAACCATGAGAAATTTATCTTATGAATTCTTTCGTCATCGGCAAGCGTAGCATACACGCCATCACCCATATCTGCCTTGCGGACAAAACCGTCTACGGAGTATTCATAGCCTGCAGGGAACATATCCTGTTCAAATATGTTATCGTCTGGATGAACATAAACTGTTTCTACAAGCGTTGTATCCTGTGCGTTATCATGGAACTCTACAACATACTTATCGCCAAAGCATGCATAAACATAAATCTTATATTCATACACGCCGTTGCCAAGATCTATCTGTGTAAGGTCCTGTTTATCAAACACATATTCGTCAAGTACAACCTCAGTTCCGCCTGTAGCTTTATTTGCCCAGCAGATAAAGTACTTATCCTCTGTGTCCTGCTCATACTTTTCATCGGGATGATACATTGAATCAAGTTTACATCCAATCTTGACGTAAGCACCGTTAAGTCCATCGTTGGGCTCGCAATCATCGCCGTTAACATCCTTAAATACTACTTCATATTCAATTCTGCTATAATATCTCTTGAGAATATTGTTTTCTGCATTTTTAACAAGCGTTAGCGAAACGAGACGATCACTATGGAAGAGGTCTTCCTCGAAAACAACCGTATCATACTGGTCAGCTGTAATAAACTTAGCGGAAACTGTTGTGCCGACTGTATTTTCTGTTGTAATTCTGAGAGTCTCATCTTCAACATAAGTACCATCGGGCTGTTCAAACCAGAACTGAGTTGTATACGAGGTTTTTACGCTACTCTGCGGTCTGTCACCCGGTTTTTTATTTCCTGCCGAAGTACCGGTAGTCTCTTTCTTTTCAAGGAACTTAGCCGGTGTCAATTCTATAAGGTTTGACTTGAACGGAACGTCTGTGCGATAGTTATTGAAGTTGACAACGCCGTTTACGTCGTTTACAATAACCTTTCCGTCACACTTAACATTCTTGAATGTAACAAGACCTTCACCGCCACGGACAATGATTCTACCAGTTACAAAAACGTTTTCAAGGTAACAGTCTCCTGCTCCAATTCCGTCTGCAAGAACAAGGTCACCGTAAATTGTTGTATCGTGGAGCTGAACACCGGCTGTTCTTATAACAAGACCCTTATTTATCTTAAGGTTTGAATATATGCCCGGCTTATCTATGTACATTCCGAACAGGTTATGGAAAATCTGTGCAACTTCTGCTCTTGTTACACTGTTTCTCGGACGAAGTGTCGAGTCTTCATAACCATTTAAGTAATTGCCTTTTACAAGACCTGTTATATGAAGCTTTGCCCATGAGTCAATCAGGTTTTTATCGGTAAACTTATCAAGAACGCTGTAATTTTCATCAGTGATAAGCATAACTCTTGCAAGAGTAAGGAACATATCTTCTCGTCTGATATTTTCGTTCGGGAAGAAGGCTGTGTCCGACATACCATTCATGGCTCCCATATTAACTACTTTGGCAATAGTTGATTTGAACCAGTCTGTCGGTTTTACGTCGCTGTAAATTCCAACGTCCTTTTCGGCCGTCGCACCAAAAGCACGGGCTATAACCGCCGCAAGCTCTGCACGTGTTATGTACTTATCTGGTTCTATTGTGGTATCTGTTGTACCATTCAAAATATTATTTTCAACGGCGGCAGTCATCGCATCCTTAGCCCAACCCTGCGGGAAGTCCTTAAACTGCTCGATTTCCGTTGCAAACGACACCATCTGAAACAGTGTCATCAAAACCAAAACGAACGTCAACAATCTTTTTGCAAATGTCATGTCATCAACCTCTTTTTCTGTATTTTTGTATTTATTTCCGATTTGAAATTACTTAAGAATATCTGTTTATATAATATGATTTTGTTATCTCTTTTTCCTTTTGATATGCGGATACAATCGAGTCTGCCAACGTCATATCCCCACCGCTTTCCTTTAGCACTGCCTTTAGTTTTGATACAATCTCATTCACCTGAGCATCAGCCTGAGCTTCCATTGCCGATATTGAATTCATATACCTTGCAGCAATTTCAGATTTTGAAGCAGTATTGCGTTTTTCCTTAGGAAGTGCCGAATACTCGCTTTTCATGGCATCAACAAGTGCGTTTATCTTGCTTGTGTACTGCGTTTTAAGCACATACATCTTTGCAACAAGCTCTGCGATTTGTCTGTCATATTCTGCTTTATCTGTCTGCGTTGTTTTATCCGTAACAGGAGCTTTCTCCGGTTCCTGCATCTGCGGCTTATCTGCATTTGCAGGTTTATCCGTCTGTTTACCTGCACTGTCGGGATTATCGGTTTGCGGTTCGGTCGACAAATCTTCTTTTACATCTTCTTTGTCGAGCTCTTCGGGTACATTTTCCTGACCTTCGGGAGCATTTTCCGTTTGCGGCTTACCCAAAAGTATCTCAACAACCTGTTCTTCGCTCAAATTCCCCTCGAGCAGCTTTTTTTCAGTTTCGTCATCAAGACTTGACAGTCCTGCACTGTTTATTGCATCACGTTCAAGCTGCTTATTTTCCTGCAGCTTTTCTTCAAGCTGAGAGCTTGTCGATGTCAATGCTATGTAAACCGAATTTACCCAGCCTCTCTGGAATATCATAAGGTATGCACCAATTAGAATCAAAACAACTACTATTACCAATAAGACCATCAATACGGCCTTACAAACTTTTTTCAATCGCATCACTCCCAAAAACAGAGACAACTACACCTATAATTTTACTTAATCTATTATACAATTATTCGGTCAATTTGTCAATAGTTTTATGCAAAATCACACGCTTTTTAAGTGTATTCCGGACAAAATCGACACATTCACCGACGATATTACAAAAACCATCAAAAAAGACGATACTTACTATACAAAAGTTCCTATATTTACAGTAAACAAAAAAGCATATATTTTGAGCAAAAACCCAAAATATATGCTTGCTGCTTTATCTTTAAGCCAATTTTTGTTTTCTCAGTGCATTTATAACAAAGTATGCACCGACTATCGTCAGGACAAGCTCTGCTGCCATATAGGTTCCATTATACAGAAGTGAGTACAAATACGGATTCATAGCATATTCAAGTGCCGATTCTTTCCAGATTGTGACGCCCGAAATATAGTGGCAGACAAACCTAAGAACGCAGGCAAGGGCAATTCCCGAAAGCTGTCCGAACAGTCCGAGTTTCCGGAACACGCCCGAAAAACCCAACACGGCAAAGGCTATTATGTAATCAAAGAGCAGACAAACCACAAAGGCTGTTGGTGAAAGTCCCCATCCCACTGCTCCCGACACGAGCATCTGCAGCACTCCGTACACGAAGCTGCTTGCAAGACCATATGCTGTGCCAAGTCTGATGCCGACCATACAAACAGGAAGCATACTCAGAAGTGTAACCGAGCCTCCATACGGCATTTCCCAGAACTTGACAAAGCTCAGTACCGTCGAAAGTGCTATGAGTATAGCACATTCTACAAGATTTTTTGTTTTTGTGTTCATTCTAACCATTTAATGAACCTCCCATAAATAAAAGATACCGCACTCAATATCGGTGCGGTATATACGTCTTATATAAATAAAAATATACAAAAGACCAATCTCCCTACGCCGGTATTATCCGAACAGGTTTAAAGGGTTTGAACTTTTTTGTTCATCTCAGCCGAAAAACAGCACCCCTGATATTTTATTATGCGGTTCAATGGTATTATAATAGAATTTTTTGTACGGTTTTGGTATAAAAGGTGAACAATCAAAAAATTTTAACAGACACCAAAAAGGCAATTATCGCAAAAAGCACATAAGGTGAAAATACAAGTCTGCCAAATCGTTTTACGCTATGTCCATCAGCACAGAAAAATCTTATTGTCTCGTCATCAAGCTTTCTTAGTCTTTGCTTTTCATAATCGTCGTTTTCGTCATATTCCAAAGCCAGCTTCACCGCTTTTGAATGACAGTGCTTTTCCAGCATTTGAAGCAATATTATCAAAAGCAAAAAACACGCAACTGCAAGCAAAACAAGCAAAAACGTTCCGCCTATACGCTCGGCTGCAATAAATGACAGTCTGTCTGCAAAAAACACCGACACAAGATTGTTGAAAAAGTGAGCAAGCATCGCCGGAACAACAGAGCCTGTAATATGTGTTATAATTCCAAGCACAATTCCTGCAGAAAAATACACTACAAAAAACGGTAAATCCGCATGCCACAGTGAAAATAAAAGTGACGTTATTATTATTCCTCCGGCTCCACCGGAAAATCTTGAATACTCAGATTGCAAGACTCCTCGAAACAGTACTTCTTCACACAACGCAGGTACAAGACAGGATACAAGGACAAGACCCAAAACTCCAAGCTCTGCTACCGACTGCACCGGTTCTCTGTAAGAAAATGTATACGCAAAATAATACTTTTCAAGAGACACAAGGCACAGCAAAAGAAGCGTGCCTACAAAAATAAGTGGGATAGTTTTTGGCGAAAACATTTTAAAATTAATCTTTGATGGTGTTTTCTTTGCAGCAAAACAATATACGATACACGGAATCACGCAAACGCAAACGTATACTGCCGTATAAACGGCACAAAAAGCATGTGCGGTTTTCAAATCCGGCATAAACTCTCCCTTTACGACAAAACGAATCACAAACACAAGTGCAAAGCAAACAATCATAAGTATATGTGCCTTTATGCTGATTTTCGGCACGGGAAGGGGTTTTTGTTTTACCTGTACCTGACGTTTTGTTTTGCGGAATTTATATTTATCCGCCGGAGAAGTCTCTTTTTTATCCTCAGCATTTTCCGTTTGTCCGGAGCCGACATACTTATCATTTACCTCAAGTTTATCAAACTTATTCTTTTTCAAAGCCAAACACATACACCTTCTTTTCGGTTATCAGAATGTCAACTTTTTTATCATATCGTTTTTCACTCGGCAGTTTTTGTAAGCAAACACACTTATCATATTCAAGGCAGGCACTTATTCCATCAAACTTTGAAAGGAATCTGTCATAAAAGCCTTTTCCATAGCCAAGTCTGTTTCCGTGTAAATCAACACTCAGTGCCGGAACTATACAAAGTGCGTGGGAAAAATCTATACTCTCATCATTTTCCTGCGGCTCAAGTACGCCAAAATTCCCCTGTTGCATTTCTTCTTTACCTGTCACTTTAAAAAACTTCATAATACCGTCTTTATATGTTTTCGGGAAACACACATTTTTTCCGTCGGAAAGAGCCCTTTCAAAAAGCTTCCATGTATCGACCTCGCCCTTGAATGAAGCATAAAGCAATATTGTGTCGCTATACTTATAAGAGGCACTTGTGACTACCTTTTTAAAAATTTCCTCATCTGTATGTTTTCTATAGTCATCATCAAGGTTGTTTCTGAGGTCTTTATAAAAATTTCTAAGCTGTCTCTTATACTGTCTTATCTGTTCGATACTACTACTCATCATCTTGCACAAATGCTCTTTTTTACTTTCCGCATTACATCTTCACCTTTAAGCACCTTTATAAGCTCAAAAGAAAACTCCTCAGATGCACCTGCCGCCCTTGCGGTAATTATATTATCGTCGTGCACAACCGAAACGTCCAAAACAGTCGCACCATTTTCAGCAAGAATGTTTTGCATATCTGGATAGCACGTACATTTTTTCCCCTTAACAAGTCCCATTTTTGCAAGAATTGTAGGAGCGGCACAAATTGCCGCAATGTATTTCCCGTTATCAAAAGCTTTCTTTATCATATCCGTAACGCACATATTTTGCATCATCGCATTTGTTCCGCCAAGCCCACCCGGCATAACAAGCATTTCTACTTTGTCGGTATATACTGCCTCTTCCAGAGTTATATCAGCCTTTACAACAATATCTCTTGTTCCGGTAACATATTCTCCCGTAACACCCACCGTCACAACCTCTACCCCTGCTCGTCGGAGGTAATCCACCTGTGTCAATGCCTCGATTTCTTCAAAGCCATCTGCCAAAAACAAATATACCATTTTTACTTTCCTTTCCCTATATACAACATACATCAATCAAACAACATATTTCCGTAATTTAGGTGTGGCAGTTTTTTACCTCCAAGCACCATTATTACCCCATATTCTTGATGGTTTTCTTCATCCGGCAGAGAGACAACTGTAATGTCTCTACTAAAAAATCTTGCAATTTCAAGAGATATCTGCTCTTGCCTTGTCATATCTTGACAAACAAGCTCGCAGACATTCTTCCCGTCAAAGCAAAAGTATCCATCATCAAAAAAATACAAGGATGCCTCAGCACTTTCAAGCGATTTATTTAGCAGTTGGTTATCCTTATATGCTCCCGAAAGTCCATTTTTTGTAATTACCTGCCTGAAGATTTTACAAGCCAAATCGTAATTATCAACTCTACAAAAATGAGTCAGGCAATTTTGTTCATCAAATTCAACAAGCTTCTTTGACCTTGTAAGAGTTTCTTCAAAGCCAAGTTTACGATACATAGCAAACAGGTCTTTACGTACCGGAACGCAATATACAAACTCTGTCTTATTCTCTGAAAGGTCCTTTAGTGCAAAATCCAGAAGTGCGGAAAAATATCCTTTATTTCTGAAGTTCTTTTGCGTTGCAACACCATACATATACGAGGCTTTGATAAATTGTCCACCGCTTAAAATGGGCATATCAAACATAAAGAGCATACTTACAAGGACAGCATTTTCTTCAATGGCATAAAAATGTGCTTTTTCTTTAAGCACCGGCAAAATGAAATTTACATAGTTATCATCATCGCCAAATGATGTCTTCCACAGTGCCGACACCTGCGGTATTCTTTCAGGGCAGAGTTGTGTTACAAATTTCATTTTATTTCAATCTCTCCGCTATATTTTTCAAGCATCATACAAGGGTTATATGACATCTTGGATTTTCGCAGTCCCTCATCTCCAAGGTCATCCTCTCTGTTAACATATTTAAACCTATCTTCAAACAGAGACATAAAACTCGAAAAAAGCATCGGGTACACACCCGGAACATCGTAATGCCCTTTTTCTATATTTACAACAAGTGTATCAGAAAAAGGGAAACTTTCCTTACCCACGGTGTATCCTACAATGCTTCCGTCAACGTACAAAACTCCCCCAAGCAAGTCGAGATTTTCAAAATTTTCAAGCAAAACCACGGCACTTTTATTTTCTGCCATCAGGCTATCATTAATAAAGTTTTCGTTGAGCTTCTGCCACTTGTGTGTAAATTCAATACAGTCAAGAGCCGTTTTTTGCGTCATTTTTTCAAAGCAAAATCTATCCTTATACCCAGACATAAATCTATTGAGATGATTTCTTTTTGAGTGCAGTTTTTTACCCGAAAAAGTTACAAGCGGCTTTATTTCGTACAGGTAATCAAAATTATTTCTGTCGGGATAAAAGCTTACATTTGCTGCAAATTTACTTAAAATTTCTGCCTCCTGTTGTGAAAAACCGCAAAAATAAGCCTTTGTTTTTTCACGTTTCAAGCTTTCCTCTTTGACCAGTTCCAAAAAATCTTTTAAAAACTCCCCACTTGCTACTGGCGGCAGATAGACGTCTTTTCCGTCAATTTCAAAGCGTACTGCAAAAAAATCCCCCGCATCGCACATTTTTGTATTATATTCATCCTGCCAGGCAAAGAGATTTGAATATGAAAACTCACAACTTCTGTTTTTAAAAAGTACAAGGGCAGCGTCATACTTTTCCCTTGTACATTCTGTTATATTTCTGACAAGCTCAAACTTTGGCATAAACAGATTAAGACCTCTTTTTTATTTTTTCT
>JAZQVQ010000131.1:0-2990 GCA_045631825.1 Eubacteriales bacterium
TTTGACCCGATGTACTTTGTATACGGTATTATCATGACGATCGTTCCTATGATAATCGGATTTATCTTTGCAAAATATGTTTTGAAGCTCAGCCTTCTCAATAACCTCGGTGCGATCACAGGCGGTATGACGAGTACTCCCGCACTCGGCACACTTATCGGTGTTGCTAAAACAGAGGATGTTGCGGCAGCCTATGCGGCAACATATCCGATAGCGCTCATCGCTGTTGTTCTCGTTTCCCAGTTCTTGATAATATTGTTCTGAATAAAAAATTCTGCGGAAATTTTCCGCAGAATTCAGACTACTGACAAACCCGTCTATTTCAGGCGGGTTTGTGTTGTATAAAAAAGAATTTGAAAGAAAACAAACAAAAATGCAAGCTCCTTTTCCAGAGGATGTTTGCAATTTTTTTCATATTCTGCACCGCAGCGGTAAGCAGGCATTGTTCAGCCGCTTTCGCAATTCCGCGCATGCGACAATAGCGTAGTCCATGCAGCTCTTTTGATTCTGCAAAACTACGCTCAATTTTCTCTTTTCGTTTGGCATATATTTCCTTGCCTTCTTCCGTATGCGTGAACGCATATACTGCATCACGGTAATCTTCCCATACATGGCGGCGAAGGCTCTTTGTCTTTTGTTTTTCACTTAAACATTCACCTCGTCTCGGACAATTTGCACATCTGCCATTTTTGCATTTGTATTCTCTGTAACCGTTTCGATCTGTAGTTACGTATTCAAGATAATTTCTTTCTGGGCAGATGTATACATCCCACTCGGTGATATATGCGAATTTATATTTTCCGTATTTTCCTTTTTGTTGACATCCTCTCCTTTTTCCCATTGCCGCCTGTATTTTTAAATCTTCAAGTAATGCTTTGCACATTGCAGAAGTATTGTATCCTGCATCAAGTCCTACCGCTTTAACATTAAAACCAAATGTTTCTATTTGATATTTTAATCTGCTTATGTACGGTTTCACATCATTTACATTTCCGGGAGTAACATAAGTATCTGTTATGATATTGCATTTTGAGTCTACTGTTCTGTGGTCGAGATAGAAAAAGCCTTTGGGTTTACCGTCTCTGTGCATAAAACCGCTTTCGGGATCTGTTGTGCTCGTCTTTATCGTTTTAGTAGGTGTATCATCGTCGTCGAAGTAATCTTCATCATCTTCGTTGTCAGGATTCTTGGGTGTTTCATCAAACTTCAGCGGTTTCTTTCCGTGTTTTATTCTGTCTTCGTTTATGGCTTCATTTAATTCGTTTATGTAGTCCTGCGCTTCTACCTTTACCGTTTCTTCGACGTATTTATTCTTGTTTGCACTTGCTTTCAAATGTGTACTGTCTGTATAAAGTGTCTTTCCGTCTACAAGCCTATGCTTTATCGCTTGTATCAATATGTTTTCAAATATCTGTCTCGGTATATCTGTTCCGTTGAATCTTCTTATTCTGTTCTGCCATATTACACTTGCATCAGGAATTTTATCTTCTATTCCGTAACCCAAAAACCATCTGTATGCTATATTTACTTTGACTTCTTCCACCAGACGTGTTTCACTTCTTATTCCGAACAGATATCCTATGAATAACATTTTGAACATTATTTCAGGCTCTATAGCAGGTCTTCCGTTATTTTCGCAATAATATGGTCTGCAGAGTTCATTTATGAATGAGAAATCTATATACTTATCTATTTTTCTCAATATATGATCTTGAGGTACAAGGTCTTCTATGTATACCATTTCCAATTTATTTTGTCTGTTTCTGCCTTCTAAAAGCATATTTTCTCTCCGTTCATAAACGTTTTTCTATGACTTTATTATATCATATTTTCCGCTTTTTTTGAAGCTTTTTAGCGAAAAAAAGACCGCCGACTTTACCTTTGTCAGCGGTCTGAATTCTGCGGAAATTTTCCGCAGAATTTTTTTGTTTAAAATTGTATGCCGTATGTTTTCGTGACAGGGTCTTCAAAAAGCGGGATGTGTGGAGGGGCGAAAGTGAATACAACGAACAAAACAGCAATAATACAAAGGCTTACTATTGGCTTTGTGCTGTTTTTACAGTATATATCCGAGCTGAACAGGCGTGTTTCGTAAATATATACTATGGCGGCGGTAATGAAAAATATAGCAATATTTACCCATGAAGGCGACTTGCCGATGGCGCCGTTGTAGGTATAGAAAATTGTGGGTATCAGAATAAGTGCAAGACATATTCCTTTTAATTTTATACACCAGAATCCGTCATACTTTTCTTTCAGAAATTTATTTTCGATAAATGCAAAAATAAACATAGGGAAGAATATCAGTTTAATATGTTCCCACGTTGATTCGTTTATTCCCGAAAACGGGGACACGAGTATACTTTCATTTGTCCATTCATAAAGATAATGTAAAAGAGTTCCGAGAAGCCCTGTAAAGGCAAAGCCGATAAACTGCCAAAGCTGCATATTTTTCTTGCTCATATCCATACCTTCCAAAACAGTATTTGTGATTATTTTATTCAGTTTTGTAAACGGTTATTCCTGTAAAACATTGACTTATTCGATGTAATATGATATAATTTTGAAAAATTATTCGGAGGATCTATGGAAAACGAGGTTATAAAAACGCTTGTCGAAAGACGAAGTGTAAGAAGATATACAAAAAAACAGGTTGAAGAAGAAAAATTACAGCTTATTTTAAAAGCGGGAACGTATGCTCCTACGGGCATGGGCAGTCAATCGCCGATAATGGTCGTTGTTCAGGATGCTGAAACGATAAGCGTTTTAAGCCGCCTTAACGCAAAGGCTATGGGCTCGTCAGGTGATCCTTTTTACGGTGCACCGACGGTCGTTATCGTGCTTGCAGACAAAAATGTGTGGACTTGCGTTGAAGACGGAAGCCTCGTTATGGGCAACTTAATGAATGCGGCATTTTCGCTTGGTGTTGACTCTTGCTGGATACACCGGGCAAAAGAGGTTTTTGAAACAAAAGAGGGAAAAGAGCTTCT
>JAZQVQ010000132.1:0-2836 GCA_045631825.1 Eubacteriales bacterium
AACTCCCGTACTTAAATTCGCCCCTTATAATGAAAGTGAAGATTCCGCAGAGTTTGATCTTGGCGGAGAGGGTACAATCGTCGGAGCAGAGTACGTAACTGTCAATGGCGTTAAATGTATTAAGTATACATACGACCTTACAACGAGCGAAAACTGGAAAGGCACAATCGGAAGAATTGCTTTTGCTCCGTATACTGGATTTCCCGTATGGGCAGTCAGAAGCATAACTTTCGTTGAAAACAAAGACTTTGACGGAAATGTTGTAATTTCTGATTTCGATGCTCCTGAAACATGGCTTGTACTTGATACAGCAGCAAGCGTTAATAACGGTGCTGTAGTGGAAAGTATTGAATGGACCGGTGCAATTAACGAGTATGGTAAGATCAAACCCGAAACAGCTTACTCTGCAGAGTTGGTTATAAGACCTGCAAGCGGAGAAAAGTTCAGTGCTGATACAGCTGTTGTATATGACGGCGAAACAGTAGATTCGGTTTATGATGAAGAAACCAATCTTATAACTGCCAATATAGAATTTGAGGCAACAAATGCTCTTGAAGATATCGTGGTTGAAATAACCGGTGCAAAGGAAATTACAAGAAACGGACTGTATAAGGATTACAGTGCAGAAGTTACAACAGCCGACGGTGAAGCAGTACCCGAGACAAGAGTAATCTGGTCTGTAAGAAATGCTGATCCCGAGAACGATGATGTTCTTGCAACAATCACTCAGGACGGAAAACTCTTCCCTGTCCTTAACGGTGATGTTGTAGTTGTCGCAACACCTGTATATAATACAGATGCAGCACCCGGCGAATTTACAGTAACTCTCATAAATCAGACAGATAAATATAAGGTAACATTTGATAAAAACACTCAGGCAGAAGTTGAAAACATGCCTGCAGATACATTCGCCAAGGGTATATTTGTTCCCGAAGGAAAGCCCGTAAGACGCGACGGCTATGTCTTCGAGGGCTGGGCAACAAGCGACTCAACAGCAAAGGTTCTCGATAATATCAATGTAACCAAGGATATAACCCTGTACGCAGTATGGGTTAAGACTGAATGGTTTGAAGATTTCACAGGTGATATAAGTCAGTATCAACCTCTTGTAAGTAGAGGTAAGGACATCGTTCACGATACTGTTTCCGGTACATACCAGTACACAACAAAGCCGACTTACAATGCAGACGGATCGGTTAAAGACGGAACAACAGAATTCAACCTCTATAACCTCAGCATAGATGCTGATGCTTGCAGCGTTCTTGAAGTTGGGTTTTCATCTGATGCTCCTAATACACTTAAGCCTATTCTTTACTTCGCAAACAGAGATAAGGAAAGCGGAGAGTTTATAGTTGCAAAACCGGGTATACCGGAACTTCCCGATTATCAGACACCGACTTTTGCAAGCTGGAGTATCTATGTCAGCAACCGCTGGACCGGAAGTATCGCTGCCAAGGGACTTGACGAGTACGTAACATTGTCGGTTGATTTCCGCGATAACGCTAATCGTAAATGGGGCGGCGAAGTTACTCATATAGCATTGTACTTTGATAAAACAATCGGAGCTGACGTAAATCTTAAGTTTGATTACTTCAGAGTTCTTAATCCTGAAAGAACGCTCGTTCTTAACGCTAACGGCGGTGTGTTTGCCAGCGAACGTTCTGAAATGACATACGAGACGGTACAAGGCGATATGGATATCGTCGATGTTCCGACAAGAGCAGGCTACAAGTTTATGGGTTGGTCTAAGGATCCCTCAAGCACAGAAAGACTTTACTTCGATTCTGTATTTATGATGGATGACATCACACTTTATGCTATCTGGAATCCCACAACTAAGCTTGCAGATCTTTCCGATGGAGAAATTGCAGAAACAGTTGTTGCAGATGACGAAACTCAGCTTGATAGTATGGAAGTAACATCCACAGATGATGGCGTGACAATCAGCTCGACTGCAGCAGTTAAACCTGTAATCAATATTGCAGATTCTCTCGAAGTTACTGAGGCAACAAATACAATTCTTACAAAGATTAAGCATAAGTATTCTTCAATGACAGATTCTGCACTTGAACTCAGATTTAAGGCAGAGGGACAGGATGAGTACACATATGTGACAATCGACGGAAATATGCCGACAACTCCCGCAGGTAAAGAACTTTACTATAAGCTGAAGATTGAGGATGAGGCATTTACAGGAACTGTAACAGATGTAGCCATTATTCTTCCCGAGGGAGTAATCTCAAGCCTTACAGTTTATGAAATCGTATTCACAGATGCGACTACTGCACAGTCAACAATAGATGCGTTCTATTCCAAGAAGCCGACAGGTGGAAATGGCGGCGGGGCTTCTTCGACAACCGGCAATATGAAAGACTGGACACAGCAGGAAGTAACACCCGTTACTCCGGAAACACCTGCACCCACAACACCTACAACTCCTGCACAGTCCGATCCTGTAGAGCCTGCTGTAAAGAAATTTGAATTTACAAAGGAATTTGCGGCAGAACAGTTCGAGGACGTTAAGCAGAGCGACTGGTTCTATGGTGATGTTGAAAAGGCATATAAGCTCGGCTTTATGGATGGTATGACAGATACTTCATTTGATCCGAACGGTTCACTTACAGTTGCTCAGGCAATAACAATGGCTGTAAGATTGAACGCTAATTATAACGAAAAGACAGTTGAAGCAGCAGAAGGTGAAAATTGGTATAAACCTTATGTTGATTATGCACTTGAAAACGGTATAATCAAGAAGGCTCAGTTTGCAGATTATAATGCACCCATAACTCGTCGTCAGGTAGCACTTGTGTTCTATAACGCAATGCCTCACGAATGG
>JAZQVQ010000133.1:0-3026 GCA_045631825.1 Eubacteriales bacterium
CTTCGCTCCACCTTTCTTCGCCTCCACGCAGTGTGTTTTAACTTTACTCTTTCTTTTTTATCTTTTTAGTCTCACATCATTGACAAATGTACATTTTTTGAATTTTTAAAGCAAATTTATCCTGTTTATTTTTTTAATGCAAACAATCCGAAGAAATTTGTTTTTTTCTGTCGGATTGTTTTATATGTGCATTAAAAATCCCGTAAAAACTTACTTTTTTCAGTTTTCTGCAATCTGATAAATCAAATCCTTTGTCTTTTCCCAGCCGATACAGGGGTCGGTTATACTCTTTCCGTATATACCCTCTCCTATCTTCTGAGCTCCGTCCTCAATATAGCTTTCAATCATAAATCCCTTTACCATCTTTTTGATATCGGCATTATGTCTGCAGCTATGTAGAACTTCCTTACATATTCTTACCTGTTCAAGCGGTTTCTTCCCCGAATTTGAGTGGTTACAGTCAACTACAAGTGACAGATTTTCAAGATTCTTTGATGCATAGTTTTCATAAAGATGAACAAGGTCCTCATAGTGATAGTTTGGTATTGCTTCGCCGTGTTTATTTACATAACCTCTGAGAATTGCATGTGCCCAGGGATTTCCCTGCGAAACAACTTCCCATCCCCTATATATAAATGTATGCGAATGTTGTGCTGCGGTTATTGAATTGAGCATAACCGAGACATCTCCACTGGTCGGGTTTTTCATTCCCACAGGCACATCTATTGCACTTGCCGTCAGTCTGTGAAGCTGATTTTCAACGCTTCTCGCTCCAACAGCAACATATGAAAGCAAGTCATTTAAGTATCTGTAGTTCTCACAGTAAAGCATTTCATCAGCGGTAAAAAAGCCTGTCTGTTCTATAACCTTTGTATGAAGTCGTCTTATTGCTATAAGTCCGTCGAGCATATCGGAATTCTTTTCAGGGTCCGGCTGATGAAGCATACCCTTATATCCGTCACCCGTGGTTCTCGGCTTATTTGTATAAATTCTCGGTATGATAATTATTTTATCCTTTACTTCTTCCTGCAATTTCGCAAGACGTGTACAATAATCGAGAACGCTTACCTCGTTATCTGCCGAACACGGACCTATAACAAGCATTATTTTTTCGGACTTACCCTCGAAAACCTCTTTTACACCTGTATCAAACAACTGCTTTTTCTCTGCATACTCTGCCTTTAACGGATACTGTGCTTTTATCTCCATTGGTATAGGCAACTTTCTGACAAAATTTGCACGCATAAGTGTACTCTCCTTAATTTTTATAACTATAATATATTCTACTCCCTTAAAATGAACTGACAACATACAATTTGTAATTTACAAAGCATTTGTGTTCAAAATAAGTTCACATTGATATGGTTTTCAACCCGTTCGTTAAATGTTTGTTCAAAATTTTCGTGTTGAGCCATTCTTATGTTTCGATTTTACATCAACATCTTATTTTAATTAAAATCATTGACGGTTTAAAAACAATATGTTACAATAAGCTTTAAGGGGTGTAATATATTATGAATGAGGATACAAAGAGGCATTTAACAGAACTGATTTGTTGTGCACTTGAAGAAAAGGTGCCCGAATTATCTTGTGACAGTATTGATTTTAAGCAATTATATATCAATTCCCGTAATCACGGGGTATGTGCTTTAATTTACACATCACTTCTCAAAATAGACGGCATAGACCAGAAGTTGCTTGTGCCATTCAAAGAGGTGTACTCAAAGCAAAAGCAGTTTACTGTTCTTCTGGATTATTATTCGGAAATGGTAAGTACACTTCTCAGACAGCACGGCATACGTTTTGCGTTGGTAAAAGGACAGAATTTACGCAAGCTTTACCCCGATCCCATTTCGAGATTTTCCTGTGACATTGATATTTTATGCGACGGAAAAGAGGAATACAAAAAGGCTCTTGATTTACTTATCAGTGACGGCTACAAAAGAATATGTGACCACGGAAAAGATGTTGAGCTGAGAAAAGACAACATCACCTTTGAAATCCATTATGCTCTTTTCCAAGGACACGACGCATATTTTTCGGACGTTTTTTCACGTTGCACGAAACGTGACGGTTCACAATACTTTTTAAACGACGAGGACGTATACATTTACTGTCTCAAACACTCACATTCTCATTTTTTCAGCGGTGTCGTAACTATAAGGTCAATATGTGACATTTATCTTATACGCAAGTATTGTCAAAGTATTGATTATTCATATACCGACAAAATCATTTCACAGTACGGGCTTGACAAATATCAGTCCGTAATACTCGGAATTATAGACAAATGGTGGAAAGGTATGCCACAACCCCGCGAAATTGAATTTGTTGAAAATTACATTTTCAACCTGAGCTTTGAAAATTTAACCGGCAAAAAAGTAGTCAGAAACAACATTGTTTCCGGCAAAAAGAAAAGTGGCAAGGTTAAATTCCTCTTTTTCATAAACAGGCTTTTCCCTTCGTATTCCTTTATGAAAATACGTTACAAATTCCTTGAAAAATACAAATTACTATATCCCTTTACTGTCATTTTCAGACCGTTTCACACTCTTTTCAAAGGCGGTTTTGCAAGGATACGAAATGAAATTTATGAAGTCAAGTCTATTTCAAAAAGTGAAATTTCAGAGCTTGCCGAGGTCAAGGATATCATCGGCTCTGTCCGAAACTGACTTTTAAATATTCATTTACAAAGTATCTGTCCGGGTTATTAAGCCGTGGTTTGTTTCCATTTATTATGTTGTTGTAACATTATAGAAACATTTTTAACACATAATATTCCTTGATATTAATAAAAAAACTTGGTATAATTTATTGGTTATATATTTTCTTTTTGGAAAGAAAGGGTTTTTATGAAGATATCACGTTTTGTTTCATTTATTATAAGTTTTGTTTTTATAACTTCTTCATTATCACTTATCTCTTGTGTAAAGCAAACAGACAGCAATGACAATTTACCGAATAATGACTCTCAGCAAACACAGCAAGGTCAGGACGAAAACTTACCCTCCGTTGACAATAACAAA
>JAZQVQ010000134.1:0-3627 GCA_045631825.1 Eubacteriales bacterium
AAGACCTTCAAAATCAAGGAATACCCCCTTGGAAGAAAGAGTTGAGGTTAAAGCCGACACTCTTAAAGACAAATTTAATGAAAATGCGACAGAAAGCACGGCCCCTTTACCGGGGTACGTGCCTTTTGAGCTGGAAGAAATCGAAGTTGATGATATTGAAGATGTTTTTGGAGCATTTGAGAGTAATGAAACTGATGAATCTGATAATAATGTGAACGAAGCCCCCTCGCCAAGATTTGCAACAAAAAAAGAAATTTTTGAAGAACATTACAAAGAGTGTTGCCATATGCGAAGGCACGAACGCAAAAAGGCTTTAATAGAGAGAATGCGTCCGTATTTTGATACAGAGGAAAAGGCTCGAATTTATGTTACCGTTCATATTGAACGTAAACTTCGTAACCTTATCTGCCGTAGAATAAGGCTTTCAAGAAAAGCAAATCTACAAGAGTTTAATTATTTCTGCACGTTTACATACAATGATAAACTCCACGACGAAGAAAGCTTTAAGAGAAAGCTAAGACATACCATATCAAATTTCAGCAAAAGAAAAGCATGGAAATATATAGGTGTATGGGAACGCTCTCCCGAAAAGAAACGACTTCATTTTCACGGTCTTTTCTATATTCCCGAAGGCACAATGCCGGGCTTTTTGATTCAGAAGGAGGATTATAATTTTAATACCAGAAGGCGGCAGATCACTAACCAAAACACCTATTTTAACGAAAAGTTTGGTAGGTCAGACTTTGAGAGTATTGACGAACCGAGTCGAAAAGGTACAGCATTAGCATATATAATTAAGTATATCGAAAAAACAGGAGAGAAAATCGTTTACTCTAAGGGACTGCCTCAATTTTTCATCTCAGATATTCTCGAAAGTGATGTTGTAACTACTATAGGATCAGAGGATACAAAGCTGTTATTATTTGATGATTTTAATTGCATCGACGAGGGGTGCTATATAGGTGTCGTAAGCTCTGACGTGATAGAGCAACTTCGTAAAGCCAACTAAAAATCAAAAATTACATAAGGGCTCAAACAAAGGTTTTAACAACGCAACTTTTAACCGACAGAAGAAACAACGGGCGAGTCGGCAAGCGGTTTAGCGCCGCCGCCCGTTCTTTGTCGGTATTGCGTTTCCTTTGTTCCGTTTGTTTTTGTTTTTTGGGCGTGTGCTTGGCTCGGCGGAGCGCAGCGACGCCGACTTGTATCAAGACAAGCACACGCCCTGTAGTCACACACCTAACTTTACCCAAACTTTTCCCCAACTTTACCCAAACTGTAACTGACATAAAAAAAGGGAGAGCTTTTTACACTCTCCCTATCAAGTATTACGTTGTAAATAGACCATAGATTTTATCGTATAGCGTAATCGCTTTACAAGGTCGCTCTTGATATGTCATTTCCTGTATTTCGGGTTTACCTTTATCAATTGCACGAAGCATTATTTTGTTCGATAACTCTTTAAGTGTCGGGAAGGTGCTTTCGATAATGTTCTCATTAGCACCGACTTCAAGTATCTTGAAGCCTTTTTGCACGAGGTATGAGCTGAACTGCCAAAGCTTCTCAAACATACCGTTTGAGTCAAGTATCACCGATATATCTTTCTCCGGATGGTACGCTGTAATTCTAAAGTAATTTGCCATTTGTAAGTCCTCCTTATGCGGCTATTTTCTTTAACTGCCTTTTTGCGTAAGGCAGCCATTTGGTGTTTATGTATGTAGTAATGTCATCTGCCGGCTTTGTATTGCCGTTTGCATAACATTGTAGTATCTTCTTTGATCTCAACGAGTATTCCATAGTAACAAGTGGAACGTCTGGTGCGTCTGCACTACGAATAAAGAATATAAGCGTTTCTTCACGAGCGAATTTTTGCTCATATCCCATTCTTCCGACACAGTGGTGTAATGCTTCACCTTCAGCCTTAAGCTCCGCCGGACTCTTTGCTATGATAACAAGATAAGCAGTATTTTTGTCCTTTTGCATAGGCAGATACTTTTCTGCAACAGCATTAAACTTTTCGTAAAACTCAGCACGTTCCTTTTTATCGTTTTCGATCCTTAATGCGTTGGCTTCATCAACACGAATGTCGTGCCAATGCATAAAATCATGTGGATAACGATTTTTAGGCTCGTCCATATTCAAGCCGAGATATATACAAGCCTTTGCGTAGTCAAGATATAATCTGTGTGATAGCTTATTATTACGGATATATTCAAAGTATTTCTTGTAATCACTTTTAATGACGTCACGAATAGGCTTAAAATCTTTCTCTCGACAGAAGCATTTTTTCTCTTGCTCGAATTTTTGTGTTTCGTCAAGAGGTGTACCTCTGCGATAGGATGCGAGGATTGTGGAAACGTAATAGTAATTTCTTTTTAGTTCATCACGGTTACGGGCAATCCATTTTCTGAACTTCTTATCCTTGCCGAGCTTTTGGAGAAGTTGTATGCTGTCTGCATATCTTTCAAGACCGAGCTTAACAACATATTCAACCTGCGGATATTTATTATAGATGCGAAGATATTTGAGAATATCTAAGTATGGATACTGCTCCCAAGCAGCATATTTGTATTCCGGTAATTTTGCAAGGTATTCTTTATTTACTAAGGGAGCCCATGGATCAAAGTATTTATCATAGTTCCACCCCCATTCTTTATCTTCATACCATCTCGGAGTTTTTGAAAGCCCTTCTTCATACCAACCTACAGAAAGCGTACCCATAAAGTGTCGGCACAGGTCTTTTACAAAGCATATATCCGAGTCAATGCCGTGTATAGCAACCTGTTTGTAATGCCAATCGTTTCGGTTGTTTCTGACAGCTACTGTAACTTTAACAAGCTCACCGTCATTTTTAGTAAGATACGAATAAAATCTTACTTGCTTTGTAGGTCTTTTTACTTGCTGATTATCCAGCTTTTTGATCTTTTCAACTATATATTTAGGAACGGGCTTAATCTTTTCCATCTTCATTACAATCTCACCTCCAAGTCATTACCAAACAATCCTGATATAGCGGCGATAAGCTCTTTTTCTTCACGCTTACGCTTTTCGTCAATGCTTTCATTTTTGCTTTCTTCTTCGGGCATTTCAATTACTTCTCCCGTTTCTATATTTACAGTACCTTTAACCGCGGATTTTACAGTAAGGTCATTGTTTTCTGCTATAATCAAGGTCAAGCCCTTATCGGTCAACTTATCGTAATAAACGTCTGCTCTATGATAGGGGAATCCAACCATCGGGACTCTGTGTTTTAGTCCCATATCACGACTTGTAAGAGTAAGCTCTATAAGTTCGCTTACTTGTACTGCGCCATAACCGAACACTTCATAAAAATCTCCAATACGCATACAAACCACGTAATCGGGATATTGATTCTGAATAGCCATATATTTTTGGAACAGCGGCGAGCCATTTGGATCTTCTTCTACGACCACCTCTACCGGCTCTGCTATGGGTTCTTCAACTACCGTTTCAATATTTTCTTCAACGACTTCTTCAACAGTTTCTTCCGTATCATTTGGGGCGGGAGCATCACCTGAAAAGTCAAAGAGCGATAATTGTTCCGACTCGGGTTTCTTAACCACGGGTGGCGTATATGTAGTTGCAGGTGTTGTAGTCGTTTTCTTA
>JAZQVQ010000135.1:0-1500 GCA_045631825.1 Eubacteriales bacterium
CTCTAAATATTTTAAATAAGTATTTTTTTCCTGCTTATTTCATTGATATCGGAACTACTATCGTTCCGTGCTCCGTGCTAATGAACAGCTCGGGTACCTTAAATAACTCTTTGTATTTATCCGCCATTTCATCGGAAAGGCTCAAAAAGTTTTCGCTTTCAAACGGTGCATAGCAGATGAAAAACGGTCCGCAAATAATATCTCGAATGTTTCCGTCTTTATCTCTTACTGCTCTGTTCATTCGCATACTGTTAATTTTGCCTTCTTCGTTGCAGACGATAATTGCATCGTCCTCAAATGGCTCGTAGGTTTCGATATAACCATCGACCAACTCTTGCATACTTTCAAGCGTGTTTTTAATCTCGACAATTTCAGCTTCTTCGCCGGGGACGAACAACTACTACTTTGATGTTTTCTGCTTTACTCATTTTCTTTCTCCTCCCAATATCGTCCATTATAAGAAATATAACCGACTTTTACTCCTGTTTTTACCTCGTAAACGTCACCCCCTGTCCAATTACCGCCTCCAAGAGCATTCTCGGAAATGTAATCACGAACAATCTCTTGAAGCTCCTCAATCGTGTCAGCGTATTCCTTTTTGTTAGGAACACCGAACAGCGGTTCGAAAGGATTTTGTCCGTGGTCGATATTTCCGCAAGAAGATAATGTTACAGCATATTTTTTGTCTGACATTTTCCTGTCCCCTCTCTGTTTGTTTTCTGTATTCTTTCTGTATTTATAATACTCCTAATACAGAAAAATGTCAAGGCCTTTCCATAGATATTCTTGCTATATGGTCGCATAACATACGGGGAATACGGCTCCGCTCGGAAGCATCTTTCAGACCTTGTGTTCCTTGCTTGGTTCCTCTTGGAGCGGATTCGTGGCATTTGCAACCATTCTTACAGGGCTTCATAAATTTGGGGTTGGGGTGGTTTGTCCATATATCAGTAGGCTTTTTGCGTTTGTCCGCATATTGACAGTAAGTGACCGTATATCTCGGTAACTTTCGCATACAGTCCATTTTTCGCATTTTGCCTACGGGATTTTCAATGAAATAATACGTGGGTTTTAAATCGTTAATCAATTTTATGGTGTGTTCGAGGAGAGCAAGTGCCGCCTTTGATTCTTCCGTTGCAGGTTTGTTACTGCCTTTAATCCAATACCTGCCTATGGAAGATACGCTGAACTTCTCGCAAGGCGGTGAAGCCCAGATCACATCGGGGTGTCCGAAACGGCTCAAAATGTCCTCAGCGGTTATTTTCATAACATCTGCGTACCAATCTATGTTTTGGTGCTTTTTATCAAGCTCAACGGTGAAGGTTTCCCACCCCTGCCTTTCAAAAGCATCTGCAATAGACCGCGTACCGCTAAATAAATCTAAACACTTCAAAGTGCGCCTTTCTTGCTTTTAAATGCATCAATCAAGGAACATAAGCTGTCCGCAATATTTAATACGGAACTGCTCAATGTCTTCGGGTTTTAAATACTTACGACCAT
>JAZQVQ010000136.1:0-8767 GCA_045631825.1 Eubacteriales bacterium
ATTAACAGAATGTATAATCTTTAAAAATTAATTGACATCTTTATTTTTTGCTGTAACTACTTGTGTAACAATGAATTAAAATGAAAAAAATCAGCAAATAATTTGTTAATAAAAATATTTCAATGTAAAATATATACTTTAAAAGATAAAATGAATAAACATTTGTGTCTTAGGAGTGTGTTACTTGTTTTTTGCCGTTTTCTACTAGTAATGGCAAAGTGAAATATAGTAATAAATAATAACCATATAAAAATAGACATCTTTCACACAATGATGAAAGATGCCGGTTTTTCATTGTATCTAAAATATCACTGTTAGAGATATTCAAGATAAAAAAACAAAAGCAACCTTTCGATTGCTTTTGCAAGAATTGAAATCATTATAATAAATAATCAGAGATAGAACGTCGGCTGACAGAAGAACTCTTCTTTGAAACCGATACAGTTTTTGCACCTGATAAAGAAAGTCCCGAAAGATAGGTACTTGTTTTGTGAACAGAGGGACAAGCTGATTCGCACAGAAGAGAATGAATAAGCTGATTTGCAAGTTGTTCTTTGCAAATCACCGGACAACAAATGTCAGCTTCGTCTGATGTAGGACTAATACTGATAACCGAAATATCATCGGGTACCTTAAGACCAAATTCATTTGCTGCTTTAATTATACCCGTTGCAATTTCCTCGCCTGAAGTGCATATGGCGGTAATTTTGTCACCCGATTGCCTGTATAGACTGAAAAACACCTGCATTGCCTGGGACGATGAGTAAACACCGCTTTTTACTATTGTATGCTGTTGGTCAAACCCAATTTGTAAAGCCGTATCAATAAATAGCTGAGAAATCTTTTCTTTGGAACAAAGTAAATCGTCATTACCGATAAAACAAATGTCTGAGTGATTATGTTCTGAGAAAGTATTAATGATACTTTCCATAATATCTTGAAAGTCTAACATAACACAGCTTGAAACATTATTATTGAATAAAGAAACACGTGTCACGTTGTTTTGTGCAAGAAGTGATAACGTATCATCGCTTGCCTTTGTACAAAGTATGATACCCAGTAAATCCTCGGTTAAAAACTCTTTTAATACCGTGGGATTGTCTGTATCTGTAACACTGACAATAAACGAGTTCCTTATATGCTCGATTGCATCAAGAATGTATGACGGAAGTTTGTTTGTTTCTGGTAACACAAACAGAATTTTTTTGGCATTATCCGCCTTGTCGTAAAGCTGATTTTGTGCTGTACCTGCGTTTGTATTTACACTCGAAATGATAGGCACGCTCTTTGGGGCGACACCGACGACAGAACCCACTCCGGCTCTTTTGTAAATATACTGTCCCTCAAGAAGCTTGAGAGCACGCCGTATGGTTGTTCTCTGGACGGAATACTTCTCAGATAAAGCGGACTCAGAGGGAAGGAGAGAGCCGTTTTTAAAAGTCCCATCCTTGATTTTTTCAATTATTTCATCGGCAATAGCCTTGTAAACAGAAGAGCTTCTCTGCGACATATTTAAACCTCCGGAAAATAGAAAGGTATTTATAAATTAGAGCCGTTCCAACACCACTCGTCAATTTCTCTGTACGTGATGTATGTTCTGGAAGGAGAAATTCCAGTAACATAAGAAATAAGCGTACAAAGCTCACTTGTCAATGCACCATAGGCTTTTGAGCTGGCTTTACCAAAGATTTCAACGCTGATATAAGCACTATCAGCATCAGCATCGCCTGCAAAAAACAAATTCTGTCCGTCAATTATGTTTACCATAAGCCACTGCTCGCTTTTGCCGGGAATTGTTTGTATGGCCTTGCCAAAACCCGCCTTTAGAGCCTCTGTTTTTTCGGCTGTAAGTTTACATGAAAGCTTAGCTTCGATATACGGCATATTTTACCCTCCTTTGAAGCGTAGGTTGTTTGAATTCTTATTGAGATATAAAAATATATCTCCACCTATATTATAAAACAAAAAACACTTCTTTGCAAGTATTTTTTAAAAATTATGGTTTTATGTAAAAAGAAAGACATCTGAAGAAAACAGATGTCTTTAAAATATTAACTTATTTATTGTCTTTGTCGTCGCACTTTTTGTCTGTTTTGCAGCACGTACAATTTTCCGAACAACAACCATGCGTTTTGTTCTTTATGTCCAGAATTATTTTACGCAGAGCAAAGACAAGAGTAACGATAATTACTGTGATAATAATGTAATCGGTTGTATTCATTGTTATTATCACCCCAGAAATAGAATTGCAGTGTTATAGATATGAATAAAATAAACCCGTTTTATAGTTTGCATAGCACCATTTCTTCTAATTAATCTTTAGCCTTGATAAAGCCTGTCTTTGCAAGGTACTCGGCAATAAGGACTCCGCCGCCCGCAGCACCTCTTAAGGTGTTGTGCGAAAGACCAACAAACTTGTAGTCGAATAATTTGTCCTCACGAAGTCTGCCTGCACAAATGCTCATACCTTTGCCTGTGCCTCTGTCAAGCTTAGCCTGAGGACGATTGTCGTCTTCAAAGTATGTAATAAACTGCTCAGGGCTGCTGGGAAGATCGTAAGTTTCCTTCACATGATTTCCAAAGGACTTCCAATCTGCAAGGATTTGCTCTTTTGAGGGAGCTTTTCCGTCCTGGAATTTAACGAAAACAGCTGCGGTGTGACCGTCGCTGACGGGAACTCTTATGCACTGAGTTGTGATAACGGGACCAGAGGCATTTTCAATTTTTCCGTCAACAAGACTTCCCCAGATTTTGAGCGGCTCGTTTTCACTTTTGTCTTCTTCACCGCCGATAAAGGGGATAACATTGTCTATCATTTCAGGCCATTCGTTGAAAGTCTTGCCTGCACCGGAAATTGCCTGATAAGTACAAACGACAACTTCCTTTATGCCGTACTTGAGAAGAGGAGTCAGCATAGGAACATAGCTCTGGATAGAACAGTTCGGCTTAACAGCAATAAAGCCGTTCTTAGTGCCAAGACGCTGTCTCTGAGCGGCAATAGCCTCAACGTGAGAAGCATTGATTTCGGGGATAACCATAGGAACGTCTTTTACGCCTCTGTTTGCAGAGTTGTTGGAAACAACGTGAGTCTCAGCTTTTGCGTACTTTTCTTCAAGTGCAAGAATTTCGTCCTTTTTCATATTTACTGCACAGAAAGTAAAATCGCATAACGATGAAACTGTCTCAACATCGGAAGCGTCGTAAATAACCATGTTCTTTACACTTTCAGGAATCGGGCAGGACATTTTCCATCTTGAACCAACTGCGTTTTCGTAGGTTTTTCCTGCCGAAGATGCACTTGCCGCAAGTACGGATATTTCAAACATCGGGTGATTGTCAAGAAGTGTTATAAATCTCTGACCAACCATACCCGTTGCACCGATTATACCAGCTCTTAATTTTTTCATTTTTTTGTTCTCCTATCATAAAAATATTTGTTAAACTTGTTTTGGGGGATAAGCGAAACAGCAGATTCAAAAGCTTACCATATTAAGAAATTGAAAACACACATATGTGGTTTATTCGTATTTTGCACGTGGACCGCCGATATACTTGTATCTTGTACGGGCAAATACAACGGTTGCCTTTCCGATTTTTTTAACTGAAGTCCTTACAGGGACGGCAACACTGTCTAAGTGCATACCGATAAGGGTAAGACCTATGTCTATACCAAGCTGTGCTTTGATTGATTCAACCAGAACAGGCTCTTTAAATGTTTTGTAAGCGGCAGTTGCAAAAGAGCCGCCTGCATGCTCGTGAGGGATGGCATTGACTATAGTTAAATTTTTCTGAAGGGCAAGACTTTTTTCAACAACAAGAGCTCTGTTTAAATGCTCGCAGCACTGACAAGCAAGAAACAAGTCGTTCTTGTCAGCCTTATCCTTTAAAACTTCAAATATTTCGGTTGCGGTTTCAAGACTTCCACCGGAACCTATTTTGACGCCTGAAACCTCGCTTGTAGAACATCCTACAACAAGAATGTCACCACTGTTTGCCTGACTTTGCTCGTATAACTCGTCAAAAGCAAGTGAAAGCTGATCCTTTATTTTGTTCATATGTATTCATCCTTTAAATTTTGGTGTTTTTATTATTTAAGCAAATTGTCCTCATCTACCAAATTAAACTTGCGTATTTTTGCAGGACGTGGCTTGTAAGAGAGAATGTCAAAAACAAACTTTCTGCATTTGGAATCCTCGGTTGTCTTTTTGGGAAAGGAGGAACGAAGACAAAGAATATCTCCTGTTGTCTCTATTTTTTTAGCGTACTCGCAAAGAGAACAACTCGCCTGCAAATCGTCGGGTAATTTGTGTTTCATGGCACCAAAACTCCTTTTGAGGTGGTTCTAAAAATTTCCTTATCATAATTATACCACAAAACAAATAAAAATCAAGCGATATATTGCAGAAATTACGCTCTTTTGCGACAATTATTTTTGGCACTTTTAACAGTATTGTTTTTATTTAAACAAAGTTGAAATAACGATACAACAAACGCACATAAAATAATAATTAAAACAAGATACAAAATAAGCACAAAATTGCTGACAAAAGGCGGGAAAAATACAAGTAACAGCAGAGTAAAAAGTGGACTTAAAGCAGAGAGAATAAATCTTGAAACAATGAATTTTTTAATACTTAAATCATACTCGTTGCAAATTGCACAAATCTGGAACATAACCGACATTCCGGCAAAGGAGCAAATTATACTGCAAAGTATAATGTTCATTGGAAAATCAAGACTTTTGCAGGCAAATACACCGCTTGTTATTTCCAACGCACCGCAAATCAAAGCCTTCAGGCTGTCAAACCCCGGAAGGAAGCTTTGAAGTGTGTCGCAAATTATACCTGAGATAAGATAAAAAAACACAGTAAAGGCACAAACGTATAGCATATTTTGTGCACTGATTTTGATGCTGTCGGTAAAAATAACCGACAAAGAGGTTTCAGGGTTACTTTGCTTGTGGTAGCCACAAAAATAATAGTCGCAATCTTTGTCACCTGAGTAGAGAATACGCATTATAACCGAAAGGGAAAGTACACTTATAATCTGTGAGGCAAATAAATAAATACCGTACCTTACGTTTTGGAGTATAACGGCTCCTGCGACATTTATAAGAAAAGGGGCAGAACAGTTGTTGGATAGAGCAATGGCATTTTCTGCCTGTGTCTTTGTACATAAGCCTTTTTTGTAACAGGAGCTTGCAGAGATCGCCCCCGACGGAAAACCAAAGAATAATCCGAGAAATACGGGAATTGATAAGCTTTTGTCAACTCCGAATAATTTTGAGAAAATACCGCTTAAAAAGCTACTTTCCGATTTTGAGGTATTTGCATAAATACGTGATAAAAAAACAAAAGGCAATAGAGCTGGAAGCAGGGAATTAGCACATATTTCAAGGGCTTTTTTTGTGTAAAACGAACACATAAGCGGATTTGAAAGAGCAAACCCTGCAAACAGTAAAGAGCATAAAGAAACAAACTTTGTAAAAGATAAGTTTTTCAAACCGTTTTCCCCCTTTGATAATATTTTTATGCACCTTTTAGTATTTATATCTGTACGAACGCATAAATATTTTATTGAATATTTTTATATTACTTTGATACCGAGGGGATTTTTTGAGTAAAAAAAGTGATTTTGTAAAAGGAAATTTTTTGAGAGCTTTGTCAAAAACGGATTTGCCACCTGATTTTGTCATAGGCATGCCGGTTATACGAATGGCTTTTAATCGTGAAATGTTTATTGAAGACGTGGGTTTTCTTGAGCATTACGATAGGGAGAGTATAAAGCTTTATCAGAAAAAACTGTGCATAAGCATTTTCGGAAAAGAGCTTGAAATAAAGTTTCTTGCCGATAATAACATAAGAATTGTGGGTACTATAACGAGTATAAATTTTGAAAATGGCGGTAAAGAAAATGATGGGGCTTGAATTTTTTTTAAGAGGCAGTATTTATATAGTTTTTGAAACCTCAGGTCCAGAGCGTGTTATAAATGCACTTCGCGTAAGGATTCCGATAAAAATGGTTAAAGTTCACTCACAAAACAGATTTTCCTTCGTCTGTTATTATTGCGACAGGAGTGTTGTATATGACATTTTGACTAAATACTCGGCAAATATAATACTTGAAAAACACAGAGGCTTACCAATTTTTGTGTCAAAATACTATAAAAGGACAGGACTTGTAATAGGGGCAGTGGCATTTTTGAGTATGCTTTATGTATCGTCGCTTCTTGTGTGGGAAATAAGAGTCGAGGGAAATGAAAAAATCAGTGATGAGGATATATGTGCAAGACTGGCAAGCTTTGGATTTCACGAGGGTGTTTTTAAGAAAAGCGTAGACCTTGATAAATTGCATCTTGATTATCTTACGTCGGATAAACGAATTTCCTGGATAGCCATAAATTTTGAGGGAACACTGGCGCATGTCGAGGTAAAAGAGGCAAAACTGCCGCCTGAAAAGCTTGATAAATCCAAAATATCAAATATTGTGGCAAAACGTGACGGAATAATTGTAAGGGTAGATGCACTTGACGGAGGAAAGGTTGTCGAAAGCGGTGAGGTTGTAACTAAAGGGCAGCTGCTTATATGTGCATTTATGGAAACACGAAAATCCGGATTTGTTCTGCGAAGTGCAAGAGGAAGCGTGTACGCAAAAACCGAGAGGACATTTGAAGCAAAAATTCCAAAGGGCTATTACGAGAAAGAGTATACGGGTAAACAATTTACGGAAAAAAGCCTGATAATACTTGGAAAGACGATACCTTTAAATCCTTTGCGAAATTGCAACTATGAATATTTCGATTTTGAAAAAAGCATAAAGCAGGTTTTTGTTACGGAAAACATTAAATTACCTATGAAAATACAAACGAGGACAAAGAAAGAATACATACCCGTCAAAAAAAGTATCCCTCCTGAAAGTGCCTTTGAAAAAGCACATAAAGACCTTGAGGAAAAGATTGAAAGTCAACTTTCAGGTGCTGAAATTCTGTCCGTGAAATATGATGAACAACAAACTGAAGATTACTATGTTGTAAAGGCATACATTGAATGTATAGAGGATATCGCAAAAGAAGTTGATTTTGTTGTTGATGAGCCAAAATAATTCTCAAAAATCGTAATGGTTGTTGCATTTTAAAGTGTTGAGTGATATAATGATTTCATCGAAGATGAAATCGTCGATATGAATTCTGGCGAATTCTCGATATGTCTTGCAGACTCGATATGTGCTGTGCACTCGATATGTCGCTGACGCGACGAGAATTCATATCATATCGAGTTTGAGCATGGCGAAAACATATCGATTTTGTGATAACAAAAATATCGAGCAATCGAAGATTGCATATCGACAAAAATAGTGGCATCTAAATCGTTCACTCATTTTATAATGAGTTTGTGTAGTAAACATGGTGAATTGTACCCCAAGGGTATTTTATAGACATAAATTAAAATCACTTCATGTATTATAAAGGAAATTCATATTTAAATAAAAGAGGTGGAAGTATGAAAACATTGATTGTTGTGGATATGCAGAATGACTTTGTTGACGGAAGTCTTGGTTCAAAAGAAGCAGTCTCGATTGTGGATAAGGTAAAGGAAAAAATACAGAAATATAAAAATGATGGTCAGCAGATAATTTATACAAGAGATACTCACTATGAGAATTATCTCGAAACACCCGAGGGTAAAAAGCTACCTGTAAAGCATTGTATAAAGGATTCACACGGCTGGAATATTGTACAAGGTCTGTATGTTGAGGGAAGCCAGATTGTAGATAAAGAATCATTCGGTTATACCGGATGGAACAAAATGGATTTTGGACAAACTGGACAGATAGAATTGGTAGGACTTTGTACGGATATATGTGTGGTTTCAAATGCCTTGATTTTAAAAGCAATGTTTCCCGATATAGAGATAAGCGTAGATTCCTCTTGTTGTGCAGGTGTGACACCACAATCGCATAACAGTGCACTGCAGACAATGAAAATGTGCCAGATTGAAGTTATATGAAACTTAAAATAAGTAATAAATATGCCATCATTTTAATAGTTGTGGCTTCATGTGTTGTGATGGGACTTGTAGATGCGGTTGTAAAGCCGGACTATACAATAAAATCGGCAATAAAGATACTGCTGTTTTTACTATTGCCGCTATTTTACTGTAAAGTATATAATGATAAAAATTCAAAGACGGTACTCGTGCCTTCAAAAAAGGGCTTTTTGTCAGCACTGATGGTTGGCGTTTTGATTTTTTTTATTATTATTGCAGCTTATTATCTGTTAAAGGATGTATTTGATTTTTCAAATGTAACAAAATCACTTACAGGTAATATAGGTGTAAATGCTGATAATTTTTTGTATGTTGCCATTTATATATCATTCGTGAATTCATTTTTGGAAGAGTTCTTTTTCAGAGGGTTTGCCTTTATGATTTTAAAGAACTATTCCGGAAGAATAAAGGCATATATATTCAGTGCGGTCCTGTTTGCACTCTATCATATAGCGATGATGATTGGGTGGTTTGGTTTTGAAGTGTTGTTGCTCACAATCGCAGGGTTGTTTATCGGAGGAATCATATTTAACTTTTTCAACGAAAAAAACGGAAATGTTTATATGTCTTATCTTATACATATGTTTGCAAATTTTGCTATAAATATAATAGGGTTTTTGTTGTTTTAAACCGAAAATAAATAAAAGAAGAAACCTCCGGAGTGGTTTTTTCTTTTATGTAACTTTAGTAGATTAACAGAAAATTTGTCTGAACTTAGGCTT
>JAZQVQ010000137.1:0-5734 GCA_045631825.1 Eubacteriales bacterium
GTCCAGAATCCGGCCGTCTGCCCCGCAGAGAATCAGATTGGAGTTCCGGCCCATCAGTTCCAGGATCAGATGTTTCTGAACCTGTTCACCCATTTCATCGGTGCATTTCTTGTGGGAGGCATTATGTTCGTCTGTGCTTTACTTTCAAAGAACAGACTCGGCGGTGCAGATGTAAAAATAACAACAGCCTGTGTTTTTGTTCTCGGTATGTGGAACGGTATAGCAGGTCTTGTCATAGGTCTTATTCTATCCGTTATCATAACCCCCATTATCAACCGAAAGAAGAAACTCAAAGAAATGAGCCTCCCCCTTGTCCCTTATCTTTCAATAGGATTTATGACAATGTACTTAATCCAAGGAGGAATTTAACCCAATGAAAAACAGAACAGCTATCGGCATTATCTGTATTATTCTTGCGGTTGCGGTAACATTCGTTGTTTCACCGTTTGTCAATAAGGTTTCGGAACAGAAAGAAGAAGTAATCCGATTCACAAAAGACATCTCGCAGGGCAGTCAGATAACCGATGCAGATTTTGAAATTGCAGAAATTCTTAAAGCAAATGTTCCTGCAAATGCCATTACTGAAAAAGACAAGGTAATCGGCAAATACGCAAGTTCCGATATTTTTATCGGTGACTATGCAACATCGGCAAGGCTCACAGACGATGCCAATTCAGCCTCACATATTCTCGGTGCTCTCAACGGAGATAAGGTCGCAATGAGTATCACAATCAACTCTTTTGCGGGCGGTCTTTCGGGTAAACTCGAAAACGGAGATATTGTAAGCATCTATGTTACCGATAAAGACGGCGAAACAACCGTTCCCGGTGAACTTAAATATGTAAAGGTTATTACAACAACCACCGCAGGCGGTATTGATGAAGCAGAGGTTGTCCCCAATGAGGACGGCAGTTTTGAGCTTCCCACAACAATTACTGTTCTCGTTTCGGTAAAACAGGCAACAATCCTTGCCAATTACGAAGAAAATGCTTCAATGCACGTCGCTCTTGTTTACAGAGGTGATGAAGCAAAAGCACAGCAGTTCCTTGATGCGGAAGATAAGTTCCTTGCAACGGCAAAACCTGCTAACGGAGGTGACTCCACAAATGGCTAAAATCATAGCGGTTTGCGGCTCACCCAACGGCGGTAAAACAACTGTTGCCTTTAAACTTGCACAGGAAGTCTATTGCAACACAGACACGGGCGGGGTTATCTTTCTTTCCCCTTCTTTGACAGTTCCCTCAATCGGACTTCTTTTCCCTAACTATACCCCCGACAGTCTTTTCTCTCTCGGCGGAGTATTGGATAACACGGATATTTCAGAGGATAATATTCTCTCTCATCTTGTTACGGTAAAAGATATGCCTAACTTCGGCTGTCTTGGATATAAGTCGGATGAAAACAAACAGAGCTATGCAAGAGTAACTGATGATAAAGTAAATAACTTTTTTGAAGTTCTGTCGGAAATGGCAGGCTATGTATTTGTTGAATGTACGGAAGATGACGATGACCTCATATCGAGAAAAGCCATCAACTGTGCCGATTCGGTTATACTTGTTATTTCGCCCGATCTGAAAGGAATGACTTATTACACCGCAAACAAAGGACTTTTCGGCAGTATAGATGAAAGATGTTTTATGGTTGTGAACTCAACCGACAATGACCTCTATCTGCCGATTGAAGATGTCAAAGCACATCTTAAAAATGTATCCTGCACCTTACCTTATTCCAGACAGGTAAAACAGCAGCTTCTTGACGGACAGTTATATATGAGAGTAAACGACAAGAAGTATCGCAAAGAACTCTCAAATCTCATCTATAAAATAATGTAATTAAGAAAGGAATTATAATCACATGAAAAAATTTATTTGTATTCTCACAGCTCTTTCAATTCTCGTTTGCTTCAGTGCAGTAACAGCCTATGCCGCTGAAACAACTGATACTCCTGCAACCGAAAACACGGAAACCACACTTCCCGAAAGCACCACAACCGAGTCAACAACCGATAAGGCTGATGACGAAAGCACAACCGATGTCACAAACCCCTCCACAGATGATACCTCAACAGACAGTTCTGCTGATGAAGCAACTGACGGCTCTGACGATACAACAACCGAGGATAACTCTGACGTAACGGAAACTCCCGAAAACGGTGATACAACCGACACACCTGCCAATGGCAATGAAACAACAGATAACACAGAAACTCCCGATGGCAGTACAACTGATGACGGTAACACCGATGAAGAAGCAACTCCCGGTGATGCTACAACCGATGAAGGTGCAAACGGCGAAGGCACAACAGATGAAAATGCCGATAACAGCGACAACTCAAATGAGGATAATACCGATAACAATGAAGAACCTACAGATACTCCTGATGAAGATACCACAGACGGTGACGGAGTCGGCGATGCAGGTACAATCATTGAAGGTGATGACACCGAAAACGATAATAACAACAACGGTGAGCCTAACCCCGGTGATGAGGTTATCACTATTCCCGATGACCTTAACAACCTTATCGGCGGTATTCTCGGCGGTCTTGTAAACGGTGAGCTTGACGGCAATGACAACGGTAATAACAATACTGCTCCCGACGGCTACAACAACCCCGACATTCCCGACACGGGTGCGGAGTCAGCAGTTCCCGCTATTGCTACACTTATCACATCTGCGGCAACCGCAGTAGGAAGTATTCTTGTTAAGAAAAAGAAAGACGGCACACTTTTTTCAAAGGGAGAATAAGAGATGATACAGCAAAACATTGATTTTGTGCCGCTGCTGTCAATGACGCAGGAACACATCTCCTCCCGATATGCAGCGGCTCTGACCGACACAAACAAGCTCTCACAGTTAAGGTCATATATCGAAAAGTTTGTCCGTGATTCCAATTATACTGTTGAAGGACTTACCTTTTCAGAACTTTGCGATAAGCTGTATTCCGAAATGGCGGAATACTCTATCCTCACAAAGTATCTCGGCAAGGACAGAATTGAAGAAATCAACATAAACGCTTGGAACGATATTGCAATTACCTACACAAACGGTAAAACAGAAAAGGCAAAGGAACATTTCTATTCGCCGAGCCACGCAGTAGATATTGTAAAGCGTTTGCTTCATCATTCGGGAATGATTATCGACAATTCCACTCCTATGTCACAGGGACATTTACCCAACAACACCCGAATTACTGCTCTCAAAGAGCCTATTGTTGATGATGAAATCGGTGTAAGCGTTTCAATCAGACTTTTGCATCCTGCAAGAGTAAACAAGAAAGAGATTATCAAATCGGGCAATGCCACCGAGAAGATGATGGACTTTCTTTGTATGTGTCTGAGATACGGTGTATCAACCGTAGTTGCAGGTGCAACAAGTTCGGGTAAAACAACACTTCTCAATGCTCTTTTATCCACAATCCCCAACGGTAAACGAGTCTTTACCATTGAAAGCGGTTCAAGAGAGTTGAGCCTTGTAAGAACAAGAGGCGGAAAGGTTGTGAACAATGTTGTTCACACCTTGTCACGCCCTTCCGAAAACGAAAACTACGATATTACACAGGAAGATCTTGTTGTAGCTTCACTTCGTTTCAACCCCGATATTGTATGTGTCGGCGAAATGCGAGATGTCGAATGTTATTCAGCAGTTGAAGCAAGTCTTACGGGACACACGGTTGTATCAACAGTTCACGCATTTGCGGCAGATTCCGCACATATGAGAATTGCTCTGCTTTGTCAGAAGCGTTTTCCCATTGATTTCAAGACCTCACTTATGCAGGCAGGTCAGGCATTCCCCATTGTCGTATATACCCACAAACTTGAAAACAATCAGAGAAAGATAATGGATATTTCCGAATGCGAGATACTTCCCAACGGTGAAAGGCTTTATCACACCTTGTTCAGATTTAATATCACAAAGAACGAGATAGTGAATGGCAGATATGTAACCGAGGGATATTTTGAACAGCCGGAAATTATGTCGGACAACCTCAAGAGAAAACTTCTTCAGTTTGGCGTTCCACAGGAGGAACTCAACAAATTTTTGAAGAAAGGTGCTGAATATGAATGATATTTCCGATGATAGCCTCTGTCTTTCTCATTATCGCTATCGTCTGTTTTCTCGGTTTAACACCTGCACAGATTTCAGATGATTTAATGAGAATAACAACCCCTAAAGGTTCCTTGCGAGAAAAAGCAAGAGCTTTGAGGGCGGGCAAAAAGAAAAAGAGCCTGGGCAACAGGCTCATTTATGTTCAGGCGGCACTTGAAACAACGGGCAAATCGGGTAAGTTTGCCCTTGTCTGCTCTGCTTCACTTGTCCTTTTGGCGGCGGGTGCGGTTGTAGCTATCCTTATTGATAACGTATTCCTTGTTCCCGTGTTAGCTGTTGCGTTTGCGATGATACCCTTTATATATGTAAGAAACACTCTGTCATATTACAACAAACATATACAGGACGAGTTGGAAACAACTCTTTCAATCATCACAACCTCATACAACAGAAACTCGGATATTGTTTCGGCGGTAAGTGAAAACCTCGCATATATCAGACCTCCGCTGAAAGAATGCTTCACCGCATTTGTGGGTGATGCTATGGCTGTTTCATCAAACACAAAACAGGCATTGAGAAACCTTAAATCAAAGGTAGATAATGAGATATTCCACGAATGGTGCGACACTCTCATTCAGTGCCAAGATGACAGAGCTCTCAAAGATACTCTGTTGCCCGTAGTCACAAAACTCACCGATGTCAGAATAGTAAACAGTGAACTCAATACAATGATGTCGGCGGTAAGAACGGAATACTACACGATGGTAGGTCTTGTTGTGGGTAACATACCCCTGCTCTATGTTCTCAATAAAGATTGGTTTCACACTCTTATGTACGAAACTGCGGGTAAAGTTGTACTCGGAGTATGCGGTGCGGTTATTCTCATAACCTATATCTTTATGCTCAAATACACAAAACCCGTAGAGTACAAACGGTAAAGGAGGCGGTTAAATGGTTGGAGTTATAACAGGAGTGTTCTGCGGTATTGCCGCATATTTTATCTTGGCAGACATTTACCGTATTCCCTATATGCGAACTTCAAAGGCTGTCAACAACCTTGCAAAACAGCAGAAGGAAAAGACAAGCAGCCTTGATGTATGGCTTTCAAACATAGCCTCATTTATCGCAAAGAAAATACACCTTAACGAATTCAAGCGAATGCAGCTTGAATCGGATTTGAGAACGGCACAGATGAACATTTCTCCCGAAATGTTTATGGCAAATGCTATTGTTAAATCCCTTATTGTCGGTGTTTTTGCAATACCGATGCTTTTCATATTCCCCATACTCTCTCCCGTAATTCTTTTCCTTGCGTTCATTCTTTACCGAATGAATATAAAGGGAATTGCAAACCGAATTAAGGCAAAAAGAGCAAAAATCGAGTATGAGCTTCCCCGCCTTGTATTCAAGATTGAAAAGAGCATATCTCACAACAAGGATGTATTGGGTATGCTTGAATCGTTCGCACCTCACGCTTGTCCCGAACTCAAGCACGAACTTGATATTACAGTAGCGGATATGCGTTCAGGTAATCTTGAGGTTGCCATAACAAGACTTGAATCAAGAGTCGGCTCACCCCTTATGAGTGATGTATGCCGAGGACTTATCGCTCTTGTCAGAGGTGATGATAACACAGTTTATTGGTCATCTCTCTCGATGAAGTTTTCGGATATTCAAAGACAGC
>JAZQVQ010000138.1:0-21727 GCA_045631825.1 Eubacteriales bacterium
GTTAAGCCACTTACATTTTACTTGGAGGTTATTACTTTTTCTATATTCGGGCTTGCTTATAGCTCGCCCGTTTTATTGTAGCTCCGCTCGTTTTTGCCCCCGGTAGAACCTGGGGTTTATTTCCACGTCTAAAGACACCAAAAAGAGCCCTTATCATCTTTTGATGACAAGGGCTTGTGGTTGGCATTAAGGGATTTATTATCTGTTTTACTGCTTTATAAAGTTTTTTCAATTATCCTGTGACCTGTTTTTTTGTTATTCTTTGTTTTCTTTCAGGGTAAGGTGCGTCTCTTGGAATTAACCACCCCAAACTATGTAATTCTGCTCCTGGGATTCTACCATTCATACAATGACGTTTTACAATGGCTTTGTCTTTATTATGTATATTGGCATATTCTGTTGCTGAAATATAGTCTTTTGATTGAACTGCGTCAAGAAAAGTATCGCAGTTTATTACAACAAGATTGTTTCTACTATCAACATAAGCAAGCGTTTCGCCTTTTACATCATCCATGTCTATAATAAAATTGTTCCAATAACCGTCTTTACCATCAAATCGTCTAGAAAACTTGAATGATGTTAATAATTTTATAAGAACATCTCTGTTTGCATTGATAATAGTACCATTAGGACACAAAAGTTGAATACCGGATTTGGTTTTAATAAGTCGTAATTTCATAATTTATAATCCTTTCTTTGAAGGTATTTACTTAAAAAACCTCATTTGCTTTCTCTAATTATATTATATCATATAGGATACAATTTATCAAGTGGTTTTTGTATGTTTATGCAAGTATTTCCACGGTTTTAGGCGACTTTTCGGGGTAACAACAAACTTTAATAGATCCCATAAAAACCTTATACAATCGGACTTTGTACGCATAAAAGTCATGACCACCAGCCGTGCTGGTGGCATGAACTGCCCCCTTAGGGCATGTTCTGGCAGAGCCTATAGGCTCATCGAAAGATTTGCCAACCGCAACTCTTTCACAGACTGCCCCTAAAGGGGCTTTTTATTTGTCTTCTTGTACTGGCTTACCCGTAAACGGGTCGATGTATTCGACCAGCGACATTTGGTCGCTGGATACATCTTCTTGCAATTGGTTTCTGATGTATTCCGCTATTACTTTCTTGTTTCTTCCTACTGTATCTACATAATAGCCTCTGCACCAAAAATGCCTATTACCATATTTATATTTCATATTTGCATATTTCTCAAATATCATAAGGCTGCTTTTACCTTTTAGATACCCCATAATTTGTGCCACACTATACTTGGGTGGTATCGACAGCAACATATGTATGTGGTCTTTACATGCTTCTGCTTCTATTATTTCCACCTCTTTGTATTCACACAATTTTCTTAACATTATTCCTATATCACCTTTTATTTTTCCGTATATTACTTGTCGGCGATATTTTGGTGCAAACACTACGTGATACTTGCAATTCCATTTTGAGTGTGCTAAACTACTTGTGTCAAGTTTCATTTCTACTTGATTCCTCCTTTTGATTTTTTGTTGTGGTTTGCAAACCCACTTCTATTTTATCAAAAGGAGGATATTTTTTACACTCATAGCTAAAGCTTTTTTATTCCACCAGCACAGCTGGTGGTTGTTCTTTACAAGGCAAAGGCAACTATCCAAAAAGGATAATTGCCTACAAGATATTCAGTTTAAAAACTTAGTTAGCTCTTGTTACCTTATTAGAACGAAGGCAGCGAGAACAAATATTTACTGATTTATGTGTTCCGTTCTCAACGACTCTTACCTTGCGGATATTAGCCTTCCAAGTTCTATTTGTTTTTCTGTGGGAGTGAGATACATTGCATCCGAATGCAACGCCTTTTCCGCAGATTTCACACTTTGCCATTTACGACACCTCCAGCTGAAAGATATTACTTTTCTACACATTCCACCAGCAAACCAGCGGACAACGTTAGTATTATATCATGTACTTTTTGAAATTGCAATAGAAAATGCAAATTTTTTTATAATTCTTAAAAAGTTTACAAGTTTGTCTATTTCTTTGTCATTTTTGCAAAATTACCCATTATTTTCTTTGTTCCGACCTTATCAAACGCAACCTCATACAGTGCATCCGAACCCATTTTTCTGACACTAAGCACCATTCCGTCGCCAAAAACGGGATGAACAACGGCTTGTCCTGCCGAAAAGGTTTCGACCTGCGAAGTCTTGCTTTCCTGTTTTTGAATCTGTACTGTTTTATTCTTATTCCAGGGCAAATTCTTATCATACACCGAATCCGAAAAAGCCACTTTTGTCTTATATCCGGACGAGCCTTGTTTTCTGTATGAGCCATACAATGTGTTTTCATAGTTTTCGGCACTATCCATAAACTCTCTTTGTGTCCCCTGCATCCTATCAAGCCACGAGTCCTCATAAACACAATATCCCTCAGGGATTTCATCAACAAATCTTGAACGTCTGTTAAACTCGGTTTTTCCATATGTCATACGTGAATTACAATGGAGCATAAAAAGTCTTTTTTGTGCACGTGTTATTGCAACATACGCAAGACGTCTTTCTTCTTCAAGTTCGGATTGCTCGACAACAGATTGAGTTCCGGGGAAAATATTTTCTTCAAGTCCCGGCAAAAATACGACCGGAAATTCAAGTCCTTTTGAGCTATGTACTGTCATCATTACAACAGCCGGTGCATCTTTATCGTAATTATCGACATCCGATATAAGTGCAACTTCCTCCAAAAATCCGCCGAGCGTTGCATCCTCATTACTCTGTTCATACTGCGTAGCATTGGAAACAAGCTCTTTTACGTTTTCGGTTCTGTCCTTTGATTCTGCCTCATCTGTTCCCTTGAGCATTTCCATATATCCCGTCTTTTCAAACACCTTCTGTACAAGGATTCCAAGAGAAAGCTTTCCGACATCATCACTCAGTGATTCTATAAGAGAGGCAAACAAGGCAAGCTTTGGTGCACTTCTTGAAAGGCTGGGATAAGCCGACGCCTTCGTGCAAATTTCAAACATTGAAACTGAATTTTCCGATGCAAGTCTTTCAACCTCATCAACCGTCGCATCTCCTATTGCCCTTTTTGGAACATTGATTATTCGTTTAAGTCTGACGTTATCGTTCTTATTTGTCATAACGCACAAGTAAGCGACAATATCCTTTATTTCCTTGCGGTCATAGAATCTTGTTCCGCCCAGGATCCGATACGGGATACCGCTTTTTGCAAAAACAGTTTCAAGTGTACTTGACTGAGAATTCATTCTGTACAGAATTGCAAAATCCCCGAACGAATACGTATTATCCGCCACAAGCTCAGATATTCTGTCTACTATATACTGTGCTTCCGAGGTCTGATTTTCGCACTTTTTGACAACTATCTTTTCCCCGCCCGACGCTTGAGTCCACAGAGTTTTTCCTTTTCTGCCTACATTATTTTTTATAACAGAGTTTGCTGCTCCTACAATCATATCGGTTGAACGATAATTCTGCTCAAGCTTTATTACACGTGAATTCTCAAAGCTTTTATCAAATCCAAGGATATTTTCAATCGTAGCACCACGGAATTTATAGATACTCTGGTCATCATCTCCGACAACCATTATATTATAATTTTCATTACAAAGCATACTTGTAAGCACAAATTGTGCTTTATTTGTATCCTGATACTCGTCAACTAATATATACTTAAAACGTCTTCTGTACTTATCAAGAAGCTCTGTGTTTTGCTTCAGAATTTTTACGGCAAGGCAGATTATATCATCAAAATCAACAGCATTTGCCTCAAGCTTTTTCTTTTCGTAAAACGTATACAGTCTTGCTATGGTAAATCGTCTTATATCACTCTTACTTATACTTTCGGCATAAGCTATATCGTCAACAAGCTTTTCCTTTGCTCTGCTTATTTCTGCGAGAACTGATTTTGCAGGAAACATTTTATCATTTACATCAAGTTCCTTTATACACGCTGTCATAAGCCGTTTCTGGTCATCTGTATCGTAAATTGTAAAATTCTTATCCCGTCCCAACAAATCTATATGCATACGAAGCATTTTTGCACATACCGAGTGAAAAGTCCCTGCCCAGATGTCAAGTGCCTTTGCTCCAAGCAACTTTTCAAGACGTTCTTTCATTTCATTTGCCGCTTTATTGGTAAATGTAATCGAAAGAATTTCATAAGGATTTACGTTTTCTACGGCAAAAGTTGCAAGGGCTTTTTCAAGCATATCTTTATCTGTATTTTCATCATTTGCAACCTTTTCAAGCATAGCTATATACGGCTCTGAAAGTGCTTCTTTGGTTACTACATCTGTATCCATGGCACAACCATATTTTATAAGGTGAGCAATTCTATGTACAAGTACAGTTGTTTTTCCGCTTCCTGCACCTGCAAGAACCAGAAGCGGCCCTTTTGTCGCATATACCGCCTTTTTCTGCATATCATTCAGGAAGGAATACTGCCTGTCAAACAACTTTTTTCTTACGTTTATATATCTTTCTTTTAAATCCAAAACAAAATTCCTCCGCTTTTACCATTATTATCACACGTTAATTTGTTTTTCCATTTTTATCCACTTTATCTTGACAACAAGTTTACTTTAATATAAAATAAAATTACTAAATGCAAACAAACTCAAAGGAGATTAAAATGGACTTTCTAAAATTTGCATCCGACAGATTTTCTGTCAGAAAATTTCAAAACAAGCATCTCGAAAAAGACGTTATCGACAAGATACTTGCCTGTTCTCACGTCGCTCCCACAGGCTGCAACTTTCAGCCACAGAGAATACTTGTACTCAACACCGATGAGAGCTTAGAAAAGCTTAAAAAATGCACACGCTGTCATTTTGACGCTCCCACTGCCATGATTGTCTGCTACAACAAGGACGAATCGTGGGTACGTAAGTATGACAGTGCTTTATCGGCTCCCGTTGATGCATCTATTGTCGCAACTCACATTATGCTTATGGCACACTCACTGGGAGTTGGCTCGTGTTTTGTTATGGCATACAATCCCGAGGCTTTAAGAAGTGAATTCTCCATACCTGAAAATTACGTTGATTGTGCAATTCTCGTTATGGGTTATCCTCATCCAGAGGCAACTGCACTTGATATGCACTCCAAATTCAGACCGATAGACGAGGTTGTATCTTACGAGAGTTTTTAATTTTCAAATCAAATCTTTGCAAAGGACAGGCATTTTTGGCTCTGTCCTTTTTTATTTTTCAAATACCGAGAAGTTTTTTAGCATTTTTCGAATAGATTGCCGTGTATTCATCGTCGGAAAGCTGCAGCGAATCAAGCAGACGTTTTTCCATTGATGCAGTGTGCCACGGAGAATCTGTTGCAAAGAGAATTTTCTCTGTTCCGTGTTTATCTATAATTTTTTGTGCTATATATTTTGGCATCTGTCCATAGCCAAAAGCAGTATCAAAATACAAGTCAAGTCCACACAGCTTTTCTACAACTTCGGGTCCTGCACCTGCACCTCCCCAATGAGCCGCAACAACAGGAAAATCAATCCATTTTAGTGCATTGACAAGATTATCAGGCATACAGTGGTATGGTGCGGAATATCCGTAATCAACACCCGAATGAAAAACAAGTATAAGGCCAAGTTCGGATATTTTTTTATAGATATCTTTCATAAAGCCTTCATCAACATAAAAGTTCTGATACTCCGGATGAAGCTTTACGCCCTTTAGTCCGAGTGATTTTATTCTTTCAAGCTCATACAAAGCACTTTCTGCCCTCGGGTAAACCGAGCCAAACGCTATTATACCGTCAATTTCGTTTATTTGTGCTGCAAAATTATTTACGTTTTCCTGCTGACGCTCATTTGTTGCAATATTTAGCACAACCGAAATATCAATATTTTCTTTTTTCATTGACGACAAAATCCCGTCACAAGTTCCGTCGGTATAAAACTCAAGTCCTCCGGCTGCATATGACAAAGCCTCAAGTGCTCTTTTTGATATTTTATCCGGAAAACAATGTGTATGAAAATCTATCGTCATATTTTCTCAAACCTCTCTTTTTGTATATCATCCGATACTTGTCCTTTTTTATATGTATAATCACAAAGCTTTCCCTTATACACACATTCAAACTCTGACACCTGCAAAAAGTTCTGTGGATGTGCGGTTTTTGACAACTTATTTACACCGTTTGCATTACACAGGTCAAGAATTTCCCTGACAAATTCCGAACAGTAATAACGTTTCCCAAATTTCTTATAAACCTTAAACATAGACAAAACCACACCCATATAATTATATCTGTACTTTTTTTGAATGGCTATCATTTCCGCAATATGTTTTTTTGCATTTTCATAATCACCTTCCGACACTTTGACAGAAAGGACAACGCATTTTGTTTCGGGAAACCTTTTATATATACCAGAATTTAATGTTTCGCACACAAGTCCGCTCCAGAACGGGAAAAATGCAAATCTTCTTCCAAATGAATACATTTGTGCAAGGTCCTTATGCAGACTTACGGATACGTGTGTATACTCTGCTCTTGTTGCCAGATTTATAAATTTCGACATAATCGTTCCGCTATTGGTAACTACTACGTAGATTTTTTCATTTTTTGCATTCATTTGACTGTCGTTCCTTTTTGTTTAAATCAGCAATCTCATTCAATTCTATCAAACAGAACAAGTCTTGATTTTCGCAAATCCAGACGTTTACATTATACCCCTTTTGAGAGCAAAAGTCAATCACTTTGACCTGCGGCAAGAAAAGAGGCTTACCTTACGATTATACGTTTTTAAATCTTTTTGGAAAGTTGTACCACAATATGTGTATTATTACAAATACTGCCCCAACAAGCAAAATTACATCTCCGATTTTAGTATAGAGCGTTTCTTTATTTGTTATACAAACTTCATCGGACAAAACTATTCCAAATTCATTTGCCCCAAGCTGTGACAAAATTTCACCTTTTGGCGATATAATCATAGAAATACCCGTATTTGCCGCTCTTACAACAGGCACATTATTCTCAACTGCACGCATTACACTGTGAGAAGCGTGTTGCCGGAGTGCTGCCGACTTTTTATACCAGGCATCATTCGTGCACACAGCTATAATTCTTGCACCATCTTTGACTTGCAGACGACAGGTATCTGAGAAAATCGAGTCAAAGCAAACGAGAGTTCCAAGCTTTCCGAATTCAAAAGAAAAAACCTCATTTTCCTCCGACGCACTAAGGTCAGAACCCAAAACATTCATTTCTGTAAGCCAGGGCAAAAATATTTCAAACACTTTTCTATATGGAAGATACTCGCCAAACGGAACTATATGTTGTTTATGGTTAGGACCGTACGTTGTTTTATCCGGACAATATACAAAAAGCGAGTTATAATCTTTTCCTTCTTCGTTATAAAAAGCTCCTGCTACAATATTTGCACCCGTTTTTGATGCAAGGTCCTTTAAAAACACATCGACATTTTGCGAATTATATGTCTCTTTTCCATCTGCATACATTGTGACGGGAAACGCAGTTTCGGGTGTTACAAGCAAGTGCACCGTTTTGTTTTTACTCTTTTGTACTGCCTCATTTGCGAGCAGAGAATAACGTTTTTTTGACTGTTCTACCACACCATCAGCCCATTTTTCAGTTGACGGCATATTGCCTTGAAGTGCGGCTACTGTTATTTTCTCTGTATCTTTTTCCACAGGTACAACATACAATCGCACAGCCCCGTAACAAACATTTACAAGCACTATCAAAAACCCAAGTGTAACATAGAGCTTTCGTTTAAAAGAGTATTTTGGCCGTGTAAGTCCAAGGGCAACAAGTGATGCAAACAAGACTGTCACAAAGCTTACAAAGTACGAACCAAAAATCGATGCACTCTGAACCAGTGGTAAAAAGGCAGTCTGCGGGACAAAAAGTCTTCCCCATGGAAACGCAAGGCTACCGAGGGACTGAACAAACTCGCCAAGCACAACCGAAAACGAAAATGAAACGGCACACATTGCATTTATTTTCTTTTTTGCGTAAAGCATATACAGCAAAAAGCACAGTCCTGCCATTTCTGCAGTATGAAGTGCAGGAATAAACACCACAGCACAGATTATAACAAGGACACTTGACGTACCCGACAATCCTGCGAAGTCGAGAGGGTACAAATTTATAAAAAAGCTATACAAAACAAAATAAAACGAGAAATAAAAACAAAAGAGGGCACAAAAAGCCCTCTTCTTTGAAAATTTACTGAAAAGTACAAAACAAATCGGAACAAATCCCACAAAGCAGAGGGCAAACAAGTTTTCAAAGACAAACGGCAACGCTGTAACTGCTCCAAAAAACACCATTAGCAGCCGATAGTCAATTTTACCCACAATCATTCGCATTTGTTCTCCTTGTTTTTCCATTATTTGTCGTTTACAAGCTCAGTAAGATATTCTGTGAAATCTCCCACAGTAACAAGTGTACGTGCTCTTTCCTCGTCGATATCAACATTATACTTCTCTTCGCAAAGTACAACCAAATCGGCAATTTCAAGCGAATTGAACCCGAGGTCATTGACAAACTCAGCCTGTTCTGTCACCTCAGATGCATCAATCGACATTTCCTCAACAAGCATATTCTTGATTTCTTCAAACATTTTAAAATCTCCTTTAATGTCCTAAATACTATTTAACAAGAAAACGTTTTATTTTTCTTGAGCTGGTCTTTTCAAATTCGTTCTTTCGTATTTCGATATTTCTAATCTGCTTGAAAGAAGGAAGTTTCTTATTAAGCAAAAGCACCTTTTGCTTTATATCAGCGGCAATTTCGTTTATATCTGTGTCAGAAGCATATTTTGTAAAGTCAGGATATACAAGTGCGGTTAAAACAACCTCGTCGCTCGACTCTTTCTTTCTTCCGACAACAACAGCCTCGCATATATTTTCTATCTTTGCAAGATACTCTTCTATTTCCTCGGGAAAAACATTTTTTCCGTTATTGAGCACTATAACGCTCTTCTGTCTTCCTGTTATATAAATATATCCGTCGTTATCCATATATCCGATATCGCCTGTTCTGAACCAGCCGTCATCTGTGAAAGCGTCAATATTTGCCTGTTTATTCTCATAATAACCAAGCATTACGTTTTCGCCCTTGACCTGAATTTCACCGCTAAGATAGCCTTTTTCGGTCTTATCTTGAGCATCAATTCTTACTTCACAGCAAGGTACAGCAGGTCCTACAGAGCCAAGCTTCTTACGATAGTATGGATTTACCGCTATAAGCGGAGAACATTCTGTTATTCCGTAACCCTCGCAAAGATTTATTCCAAATGACTCAAAGGTTTTTGAAAGGCTCGGATCCATAGCAGCTCCGCCACAGATGATTTTTTTGAGGTTCCCGCCAAAAGCTGACAAAACTTCACTAAACAACTTTTCACGTACATCTATTCCCACAAATCTCATTGCATTTGATGCAATCATACCCATTTTTAGTTGATTCTGTTTTCCCTTTTTCTTGACTTCCTCACGAATCTTTTTATCAAATGTAGATACAAACAAAGGAACAAGAACAAGACCTGTCGGTTTAAATATATTCAAGTTCTTCAAAATATATTTCAGGTTATCGTTTATACAAATTGTTATTCCAAGAGTTGTCTCTGCAATAATACACGCAAGCTCATATGTATGATGTATCGGAAGAACAGACATCAAAACATCTTCTTCACAGAAATTTACAGATTCAACTGCTGAATTTGCACAAGCAACAATATTTCTTTCGGACAGCATTACGCATTTACTTGAGCCTGTTGTTCCCGATGTAAAGAGCATAATGCTCATATCGCCTCTCGGTGTCTTTCTGAATATCTCCGATGTACTTTCAAGTGCGTTTCCATCATCCTGTGCTATAAATTCACTGAATTTACAGAGTTTTTCATCATCATTTACCCACTCTGTCCCGTCATCAACACGTATAACCTTTTCAAGACTGTCAAAAACTCCGTCGTTTTTTAGTTCTTCATATTTTTCGGAATACTTAGGCGACATAACAATCGCATCTGCCTTTGCCTGAACAAGAAAACCTTTTATCTGGTCATGCAAAAGCTCTCTATCTAGCGGTATTACAACCGCACCTGCCGACACTATTGCAAAAAACGAAATAATCCACTCAGGGCTTGTTTCGCCGATAAGTGCTATTCTCTTGCCCTCAAAACCGTTCTTTGCAAGTGATCCAATCATATTTTCAACCTTTTGACCAAACTCACCATAGGTCATTGTGACAACCTGACGGTCTTTATCAAAATATTTAAAATATACTTTCTCGCTTCTTACTATTGAATTGTTAGCAACTATAGACCTTAATGTATTTCCTCTTTTAAATTCTGTGTTTATCTTTTTCAAATCAATACACTCTCCGTTCAAAAATAATGCCACAGAGGACATCTACACGTTAATACCATTTTTTCAAAATAAGTTACAACATTTTTTCTCTTTTATGGTATTAAACAAAAACTTTATTTATTACAGACAAGTTTAACTGACTATCACAATTTTTACAAACATCTAAAATGCTCATTCTAATTATACCTATTTTAACAAATATGTCAATAAGCAAAATATTAAAATTTTGTTCTTGTTTCTTGACATTGAGCCAAAGTACGTATATAATATATGAAGGTATAAATTTAAATTATATTTATTTCACGGCATTTTTACGTATTTTGCATATAGGAGAACAGTATGAACAGAAGACAAGCAAGACAAGCCGCTCTTTGTATGATTTTTGATTACAGTTTTCATTCCGACGAGCCTCTGGATGAGCTTCTTGAATTGTATATTGAAAATTTCAAGGACAACAAGGATATGAGTATTTCCGAGGAGCTCAGGACCGACGATTATTTTACAAAAGTTTATTTCGGGGTTATTTCAAACATCCCCAAGATAGACTCAGTAATCGAGCGTTGTTCAAAAAAATGGAACATATCAAGAATCTCACGTGTGGCAATTTCAATTATTCGTCTTTCGTTATATGAAATTATGTTTATTGACGATATTCCGACCCAGGTTTCAATCAATGAAGCAGTTGAGCTTGCTAAAAAATTCGATTCGGAAGAAAGTTATACGTTTATAAACGGTGTTCTCGGTGCTGCCGAGCGTTTACTTTCGTCAGAGGAATATCTGAGCGAGCAAAGAGATGGCATAGCGAAAACTTCATCGGAACAGACACAGGAAGCCGGTCAATGAAAAACATGTTATTTTTAGGTGTTGACACCAGCAACTATACAACAAGTCTATCACTTGTTTCTGAAAACCAAATTATCGCAAATGTACGGCGTCTGTTGCCGGTTAAAGACGGTCAGAGAGGGCTTCGCCAGAGCGATGCCCTTTTTCTTCACACAAAAGCTCTACCCGAACTTGCAGAGGAATTGTTTTCCGTTTCGGGTTACTCAAAGAACAATGTTTGTGCCGTTGGGGTATCGGATAAACCAAGAGATGCCGAATTATCATATATGCCTTGCTTTCTTGCAGGTGTAAGTTTTGCGACTGCAATATCACAAGCCCTGCAAATTCCGTTATACACCTTTTCCCATCAGGCAGGTCACATACGTGCCGCCATCTATTCCTGCGGAAATTTTACTCCGGCTGAAAATGAGGAATTTATAAGCTTTCACATTTCAGGCGGAACAACCGAGGCTCTTATAACAAAGAAAAACAGCCACTCATATGTAGCCAAAATTGTAGGCGGTACAAACGATGCGTCGGCAGGTCAGATTATAGACAGAGCCGGTGTTATGATGGGGCTTTCATTCCCCTGCGGCAAAGAGCTTGATGCAATTTCTTCAGGTTCAAAAAAAATCCTCACTCCAAGCGTCAGTGTCAATGGCAGTTATTTTTCAATGTCGGGACTTGAGAACAAAGTTTTATCCTTTCTTAAAAACAAGGAAAACAACTCCGACATAGCTCTATTTGTTTTTTCAAGCATTGCCAAAGCTCTTGAGAAAAGTCTTATTGCAATCCGCAAACAGTACGGAAATTTACCTTGCGTTTTTGCCGGCGGAGTTATGAGCAATTCCGTTATAAGAAGCACGCTTTCAAGGCTTGAAAACGTATACTTTGCAGACATTCCGCTATCGAGTGACAACGCCTGTGGAACAGCTCTGCTTACAATGGACAAATTCCTTACTTACTCTTGTAACAGGAAACAAGGTGAAATTTTATGAGCAATTATGTAAATATGACCGTAACACAGTTAAATGACTGTATGAAAGGGCTTGTTGATTGTTATATGCCCGAAAAAATCTGTGTTATCGGTGAAATATCAAACTTTACAAATCACTACAAAACCGGACATTTTTATTTCACATTAAAAGACGACAGTTCACTTCTCAAAGCAGTTATGTTCAAAACCTATGCTTCATCTGTGAAATTCACTCCAAAAAACAGTATGCAGGTTCTTGCGTACGGACGTGTATCTGTTTTCACCCGTGACGGTGTTTATCAGCTATACGTAGAAAAGCTTGAGGAGTTTGGCATCGGCGAGCTTTATGCGGCATACGAGCAGACCAAAAACAAGTTATCTGCTCTTGGTCTGTTTGACGAAGTTCATAAAAAGCCCTTGCCACGTTTTCCAAAAAGAATCGGCATAATCACCTCACCCGAAGCTGCCGCTGTTGCGGATATGAAAAACATCCTGACAAGGCGGTATCCATTATGTGAAATACACATATATCCTGCACTTGTACAGGGCAAAGACGCTCCAGGGGAGCTTTGTGACGGCATAGTTTACTTTGACAATGACAAGGATTGCGACCTGATAATCATAGGCAGGGGTGGAGGCTCGTTTGAAGATTTATACGCTTTCAACGATGAGACACTTGCATTAACGATTTTTAACTGTTCAACACCAGTAATTTCCGCAGTCGGTCACGAAACCGATTACACCATATGTGACTTTGTTGCAGACTTAAGAGCACCAACTCCGTCGGCTGCAGCAGAGCTTGCCGTACCTGATATTTCCGAACTCAAAAACAGTCTATATATGAAGAAGTCTTATCTTACAAGCACAATTTCTTCAATTTATTCGGCAAAGTCGGGTTTATTTGGTATTCTCAGCAGCAAAAAGTCTCTTAAAAATCCTATGTTTTATTTTGAGTCAAAATCCGAGCAACTTGCCAGGGCCGACAGGACTATAAGTGACAGTTTTGAGAGAATATATCAAAACAAGGCATCTTGTCTTTCGGCATATGCCACAAGACTTGCCGCACTCAATCCATTATCTGTACTTGCAAGAGGTTACGGTGCTGTTTTTGACGGAAATGGTAACGTTATAACCAGTGCAAAATCACTTGATGTCGGCAAAGAGTTTACCCTCGAGCTTTCGGACGGAACAATAAATGCAAATGTAACAAATATCTCTATTAAGGAGGACAAAAAATAATGCCTGCTGCAAAAAAAGAAAAAGAGGTACTTTCCTTTGAAGCCTCACTTGAAAGACTTGAACAGATTTCGGATATTCTTGAAAACAAAAATCCGGCTTTAAACGACGCCCTGTCTCTATACGAGGAAGGAATTAAGCTAATCAAGCAATGCTCAAAGCAGCTTGAATCGGCACAGAGCAAAATCACTGTTCTTTCCAGGGATGAAAAATAGTTTGATTTTAATATTATTACAAAACGGACTATCCTTTTAACAAAGGACAGTCCGTTATTTTTATATACAAGCTCTTATGCCGTTTTGAGCATTTGAACAAGCTCTGTATCAAAAATTACATTATATTTACCAAGAAGTACCCCTGTCAAAAACCACATAAAGCGTTGTCTGTCATCTTTTTGGTTTTTGACTTCTTTAGGCATTATAATGTTTTCATTTTCAAGAACAACCTTAAGCAATTCTCTCTCTATTTGGGCTATCTCCACTCCATACATTTTCGACAATTCCTGCACAATTACGTCCATAAGTAACATTTCCTCCCCTTTTTGTGTACGTTTTATGCTTTACAGCCTAAATTATACACATTTCGTCTGTCGAAGAATGTCACAATAACGAGGTATACATAATATTTTTGCCGCAAACGTCGCAAATACTTTAAATCATCTTCAAAAGGTCCTCTATTCCGACAACCTCAACTCCCAATTTCTGTGCTTTGGCAAGTTTACTTCCTGCATCACTTCCGCACAAAAGGTAATTTGTATTTTTGGAGACCGACGAGGATACCTTTCCTCCATTTTGTTCGATAAGCAATGCCGCCTGTTCCCTCTTCATTCCGGGCAAAGTTCCCGTTATAACGAAATTCAGCCCTACAAGTTTTTCGCTTTGTTTTTCTATTTTCTCACTCATTTCGACGCCGTATTCTTCAAGCTTTGCAACAACAGCTTTTGTACTATCAAGCGAAAAATACTCACATATACTTTTTGCAACAACCTCGCCTACATCCGAAAGCATAGACAACTGCTCTACATCTGCCGACAAGAGTTTACTCATAGTTTCATAATGCTTTGCAAGTGTGATTGCAGTTCTCTTTCCCACGTGGCGTATTCCAAGGGCGAAAACAAGTCTTGAAAGACCTGCTTTCTTTGAATTTTCAATAGCTCCTATTAAATTCTCTGCCGACTTCTTACCCATTCTCGGCAGTTTCTCAATATCATCTTTGCCAAGCACATACAAATCTGAAACATCTTTTACAAGTCCCGATTCAACAAGCATTCCCACCTGTGCTTCCCCAAGTCCGTCTATATTCATAGCATCTCTCGATGCAAAGTGTTCTATTGTCCTGACAAGCTTTGCCGGGCAATTTGGGTTTACGCATCTTACCGCCGCCTCATCTCCGGCTCTTACAAGATTACTTTGGCACGAAGGACAAATATCCGGCATTTTAAAGGGACGCGGATTTGTTCTGTCTTTCAATTCCACTCTTAAAACCTCGGGGATTATATCCCCTGCTTTGCGAACTACTATACTATCTCCAATTCTTATATCCTTTTCGGCTATAAAATCAGCATTATGAAGTGTTGCTCTGCTGACTGTGCTTCCTGCAAGAAAAATCGGCTCAAAAACTGCAAACGGTGTTATAACCCCCGTTCTGCCGACATTAACCTCTATAGACAACAACTTTGTCTTTTTATCCTCAGGCGGATATTTATACGCCACCGCCCATTTAGGTGCATGAGGAAGCTCGCCAAGTTTTTCACGCACATCAAACAAATTCGCCTTTACTACCGCTCCGTCTATATCAAACGAAAGATTTGTCCTATCTTCATTCATATTCATAATTTCAGAATATATATCCTCGTTATCATAAAAAACATCATACTTAGGACAAACCTTAAATCCGATACTTTTTAGAAAATTAAGACTTTGAGAGTGCGATTGAATAACCCTGTCTCCTACATATTCCTGAATATTGAAAATGAATATATCGAGCTTTCTCGACGCAGTTATACGGCTATCGAGCTGTCTGAGCGAACCTGCCGCCGCATTTCTGGGATTTGCAAAAAGCGGTTTTTCTTCTTCCATACGCATTTCGTTGAGTTTTGCAAATGCCTGTTTTGGCATATAAACCTCGCCTCTTACACAGAGGTACTCGCATTTCTCTTTAAGTTCAAGCGGAATTGCTGCAACCGTCTTTAAATTTTCGGTTATATCCTCCCCAACAGTTCCGTCGCCACGTGTTGCCCCTCTTACAAAAATCCCGTTTCTGTATTCAAGAGATACAGACAAACCATCTATTTTATATTCAACTGCAAAACCACACTTTTGTCCGAGAGTTTCATGGCATTTATCAAGATAGTCAAAAAGCTCCTGCTTTGAAAAAACATCCGTAAGGCTTTTAAGAGCTACTCTATGTGTTACCTTGCCGAATTTTTCCGCAACATATCCCCCGACTCTCTGTGTCGGAGAAGTCTCTGTCTTAAGCTGTGGAAACTCATTTTCGAGCTTTTCAAGCTCTTTCATAAGCTCATCAAACTCAAAATCAGAAATTTCGGGTGAATCCTCAAGATAATACTTTTCCCTGTGATAATTTATTTTTTTTGTAAGTTCATCAATTTTTATTTTGGCCTCCTGATGTGTCACAGCTCTCAAACCTTTCCTTACATATTCCAGTTTAAATTATAAAGTTTTTTTAAGATTTTGTCAATTATTTTCACAAAAACAAACAACCTTTGCGGTTTTATTTATTATTCCGCAAAGGTCTCTTTTTATAAATTTAAGTATTTTTGAATTATCTGTTTTCTATTGGTAAATACTCTTTTACGTGATATGGTGTTTTATACGCAGGACGCATAATCTTTCCACCTGTCAGAATTTCCTCTATTCTATGGGCACACCAGCCTGCAACTCTTGCTGTTGCAAACAAGGGTGTATACAACTCTGACGGAATTCCGAGCATTCTGTATATAAGGCCTGAGTACATATCCACATTTGCACACATTGCCTTGTCGTTTGAACGGACATCACGGAATACACTCGGTGTTATCGCCTCGATTTTCTGGAGCAGATTAAATTCATCCATAAAGCCTTTTTTATCTGCAAGGCGAAGTGCATTCTTTTTGAGAATTACAGCTCTCGGGTCAGACTGTGTATAAATTGCGTGTCCCATACCATAAACAAGTCCGCTTCCGTCGCCTGCTTCTTTACGAAGAATCTTTGAAAGGTATGCATATATTTCCTCATCATCCGTCCAGTCACGTACATTTTGCTTGATTTCCGAAAACATTTCTTCAACCTTGATATTAGCTCCGCCGTGTCTTGGTCCTTTAAGCGAGCCAATCGCTGCCGCAACAGATGAATAAATATCACTGTTTGTACTTGATACAACTCTGCAGGCAAATGTTGAGTTATTTCCGCCTCCATGCTCTGCGTGAAGAACAAGGCACAAATCAAGAAGCTTTGCCTCATCCTCGTCAAAGCTTACGTCCTGACCGAGAATTCTAAGGAAGTTTTGTGCTGTAGACAAGCCCTCTTTCGGACGATGAAGAAGCAGGCTGTCCTGGTCAAAACAGTGACGCTTTACCGAATATGCGTGTGCTGCAATAATGGGTACACGTGCAATAAGCTGCATACTCTGACGAAGCTGGTTTTCGAGAGTCATATCCTCAGGGTTTGTATCATAAGAATATAACGAAAGGACTCCGGACTGCATTTTATTCATTATATTTGCACTGGGTGCTCTCATTATAACATCCTCGGTAAAGTTTGCTGGAAGAAAAGCATATGAGCTTGTAAGCTCATTAAACTCTGCAAGTTGTTTTTCACTAGGTAAAAATCCGAACAATAGCAAAAATGCACATTCCTCAAAGCCATACCGGTTTTCTAAAACATATCCATCTACAAGCTGTTCGACATCGTATCCTCTGTAAAAAAGCTTTCCTTCGTCCGGACGTTTTTCGCCTTCATACAAAACATATCCGTGTACAAGTCCAAGGTTGGTTACACCCGCAACAACTCCCGACCCGTCTGAGTTTCTTAGTCCTCTTTTTACATTTGAATTAGTAAATGCACTCTGCGAAATTGCATAACACTCCCTACACATCTGTGTCAGTTCTTTAAGCGATTCCGGGTAATTTTCGTTTATCATACAACTTATCCTTTCGGCAAATGCAATTTTTGTAAAATAACAATTAAACAATTTCTATAAATATAACATACAAAAGTAAAAAATGCAAGAGGTAAATCTAAATTATGCAAAATTATTTACAATCTAAAAAAAAGAGAATTATGTTCCCCTTTATTTTTTTCACGTTTATGGCAATCTGTGCACTGTTTTTATATCTTAAAATTTGCAGTATTCAGACTTCATTTATCGTTGCCCCAGCTGTAAATATTCACCAGAACACAAAATACATTTCAATTTTAAATTCAGGCAAATCAAAAACCACCTCAGTACAAAAAGACGAGGTTGTGACTAATGACACAAAAATGAATAAAATTGAAACCAAAAATTCAAATATAGTATCTGACAGTACAAAGAGCGGCATATCAAACAAGGCATTTTTTGATGAAATTATGCAAAACGGCATTTCTGTTTACAACGCAAGTGAAAAAAACATTATGAATCTGCCTTTTGAAGAATATATCCTCGGATGTGTCCTCAGCGAAATGCCGTCATCCTTTAATTCCCAGGCTCTTATGGCTCAGGCAGTTGCCGTAAGAAGTTTTACTTTAAGAAAAGCCCTTACCGGTGACACATCAAGGCATCCCGGAAGTGTTGTGTGTACCGATTTTAATCACTGTCAGAGTTATATAAGTCCCGATGAATTTGCAAGCAGAAGTGATGCGGCAAAACAGAGTCTTGAAAAGGTAAGACAAGCAGTAAATGCTTGTCGTGGAATTGTCGCCATTTATGATGGCGAGCCAATCAATGCAGTTTATCACGCCGCAAGCGGTTTCAACACGCTTTCCAGCAGTGATGTCTGGGGTGGAAACGTCGCATATCTCAAATCCGTAGACGCAAGCGAGGATCCTACAATTTGCAGCAAGCAATACACCTTCTCTTATAAAACTCTTTCGGAAAAGTTAAGCCTTTATTCAAACGAGGTTATAGAATGTTTTTCGCAAGGCTCACCTTCGTTAACCATAGAAACAGACGAAAACAACTGTGTACGGAGAATACTTGTATCGGGAAGCAGTTTTGACAAAAGTGAAATAAAAAAAATACTCTCACTACGCTCCCAGGATTTTTCGGTTTTGCAAACTGACAGCGAAATTTGTTTCACAACATATGGTTATGGTCACAGAGTTGGTATGAGTCAATATGGAGCAGATGCACTTGCCGACAAAGGCTACAACTTTACCGACATTTTGAAATACTATTATTCAGGTATAGAATTCACTCATCTATAAATACAACAGTAAAAACCGCTTGAAAAATCAAGCGGCCTTTTTACATATATTTGCTTATATTTACTCAATTTTGAACTTCAGGCTTATATCAGCTGCTTTTACTGTATGTGTCAATGCTCCTATTGAAATTATATCGACACCAGTTTTAGCAACCTCGAGCAAGTCCTTTTCGCCCATATTCCCCGATGCCTCAAGCAATGCTTTTCCGTCGGTTATCCTTACGCACTCTGTCATAAGCTCGTTTGACATATTGTCAAGCATTATTATATCAGCTCCCGCTTCAAGTGCCTGATTAAGCTGGTCGATATTCTCAACCTCAACCTCTATCTTGAGTGTATGCGGTGCATTTTTTCTCGCATTTTCAACCGCTTTTTTTATTCCGCCCGAAACTGCTATATGGTTATCCTTTATAAGAACACCATCTGCAAGATTGAATCTATGGTTTGTTCCGCCGCCAACCTTCACTGCATACTTTTCTATAACTCTAAGTCCCGGCGTTGTTTTTCTTGTATCTGCTATCTTGGCATTTGTTCTGCTTACAGTCTCGACAGCCTGCGATGTTCTTGTCGCAATCCCCGTCATTCTCTGCATAAGATTGAGTGCCGTTCTTTCACAGGTAAGCACATTTGCAGCATTTCCGCTGACAGTTGCTATAACCTCGCCCTTTTTAATCTTATCTCCGTCCGAAAAGTTCGCAACAAAAGATATAGCCTTATCTACCTTTTTGAATACGTACTCTGCAACATCTATTCCACAGATTACCATATCCTCCTTGGCAACAAATTTTCCGTTTGCAATTTTGTCCCTCGGAATAGTTGTCTGTGTAGTTATATCGCCCGTTCCGACATCTTCTTCAAGTGCCATTTTTATAATTGCTTCAACCTGAGGATTTGTAAGTAAATTCATTTTTGTTCTCCTATTTAATTATGTAATGTGAACCAATACTCTCTTTTCTTGAAAGTGCGTCCTCTGTTATTATAACAGATGTTGTTATTACATTCCACACCTGATAATGCAAATTGTTTTCAAACTTACAATTTTCATATTTTTCACGCATCTGATAAAGCTTTTCAAGTGCCGTTTTTATACCGCTTTCACGCCTTAGTGGCCCTACGAAATCTGTCATAACACGCTTCATAGCGGCTATATCTTTTTCAATTTCGTCTTTTCCCGGACATTCTTTACTATAATTTTCCACTTTTACAGGTGTAAATTTATACTTTGCTGACGGGCGAAAATCCCTGTTTATCTGTTCGGCCGCCCTGCGTCCGAAAACAAGACATTCAAGTGTTGAATTGCTTGCAAGTCTATTTGCTCCCTGAACACCGGTACACGCAACCTCTCCGCAAGCATAAAGCCCCGACACACCTGTTCTTGCGTTAAGGTCGGTCTTTACTCCTCCCATATGGTAATGCTGGGTAGGTCTTATGGGTATCTTTTCTTCGGGAACATTTATACCTAGTGATTTACATTTACTGTATATTGTCGGAAAGCGTTTAGAGAAAAACTGCTCATCCATACACGAAACATCGAGAAAAGCCGTATCTGACCCTGTTTTTTCAAGCTCCTTGAGAATTTCACGGGTGACTATATCTCTTGGGGCCAAGTCTCTAAGCGAATGTTTATTATACATAAACGGCTCGTTATTTATATTTTTTAATACAGCTCCCTCACCACGAACTGCCTCGGAAATGAGAAACATTCTGTTGTCCTGCTCCCCTATAGCAAGTGCTGTCGGATGAAACTGCACAAACTCCATATCCTTTGTGCTAGCACCTGCTCTTACGCACGCCGCTATTCCGTCACCCGTTGAGCCTTTAGGATTTGTCGTATATCTGTAAAGTTGCCCTATTGCACCAGTAGAAATTACAACATTACGGCAATTTACCACTCTGTTTTGTTTTCCGTCATTGACAACCACACCGCTTGCTCCCGTTTCATCAGTCAGGATGTCGACAAGGCTTGTATTGAAAAACACTTTTATATTTTCCCGTTCTAGAACAACCTCGCCAAGACGTTTTGTCATAAGCTTTCCCGTTGCGTCTCCGCCGCAGTGTAAAATTCTCGGTCTGTTGTGTCCGCCCTCACGGGTTACGATTATCTCGCCATTCTGATCTCTGTCAAACGGAACTCCAAGCGATATCATCTTTTCAATATCTGCTTGTCCTTCTGTAACAAGAACCTCCACCGCTTTTACATCACAATGACCGGCACCCGCCACAAGCGTGTTTTCTATATGGTCCTCAATTCTATCTTCGGGCTTTGTAACCGCCGCAATTCCACCTTGTGCAAGCCAAGACGAGCCTGCTTCAAAATCGGCTTTTGTAAAGACAGCAACAGACTTATCCGGAGAGATGCACAGTGCACAATACAATCCTGCAAGCCCCGCTCCGACTATTACTACATCATATTTTTCGGGTTTGTTTTCAAATAAATTTTCAGAAAACAAATATCTTCTCATAAAATTTCACGCTTCCGTTTGATTTATTGTAAATTTATGTATCTGTCAATTCCCGACAAATGTCGGTATGGTTTAATCTAAAGTTTACGATTAATAAACAATCAAGGTGTCAAATTTTTGTCGATATGCAAACTTCGTTTGTTCGATACTTTTCGGGTTGTGATGGCATTAATCCCTACAATCCGTCAGGCAAACATTCCACCAGGAGCAAAAATGTTTGCTCGCAAGGACATCTTTGCGACGCCGTCAATTAACATACGCAGTCTGCAAGACTGCGGGCGAGTTGAAAACTCGCAGGAGTTTTGCATAGCAAAAGTCCGTATTTGTTAATCAGACAGGTTAATTCCACCAGGAGCAAAAATGTTTGCCCGCAAGGACATTTTTGCGACACCGTCAATTGACACAGCGGTCAATTGACCGCAAAAAGCCGAAAGGCTTTAGGAATTTTATGAAAGAAAATTCCGTATGTGTCA
>JAZQVQ010000139.1:0-3081 GCA_045631825.1 Eubacteriales bacterium
GCTTTACCTCTTGGAGGAACTAACTCCTCAAATAATTTATTAATCTTTTTTTCTACCTCTGTCATTTTTATCAACCTTTCAACTTTATTTTCCTGCAAGCTCTTTTAATTTCTTTTGAGCTGCTCGATTTCCTTTTGCTAAAACGGTGAAGGTTTTATAATCGTACACCTCAACTTCACCAAGACCGTTAACTACTAAACCGTAGTGGTAGTCACCGTATTTTTCCTTGATTTTCGGATAAGTTTCATTCCAAACCTTTTCGGTTGTTGGGGTTATCTTGTTTAAAAGTTTATCGGGGGTCATTTTTGTTTTCCCCCCATTAAAACAACTTTTTCTTTTGGTACTGTGAATTCTTCCGAACCGTTGTATCGACCGTTACAGTATATTGCGATTCTTACACGGTAGGTTGTTTCGCCTTCGCTGAGAACTCTGCAGTCAACCATTTTTCCGTTTCTTTCGACCTTTCCAACTTTCATTTTTTCTGCTCCTTTTGTTTTCTGTGTTTTTTCTGTTGTTTACATTTACAATTATACTCTTTTTTTACAGAAAAGGAATTGATGATTTACACAAAGATTATGTGTTTTTTATGTGTATTTTGCTATATAAAAACAAGTAAAATTACAGAAAGCATTGAAAAAATAAAAAAAGTTAATATAATTAAATTAGAGTTGTTTATGAAACCCAAAAGAAAGGAGTTTTGCAGATGGCAAAGCCCGGTATTAAAGAAGCAGAACCGAGGACAATGGCGGGGAATGTTCCTGTTTTTTGTTCGTATGACGATATACTGCCTTTAGAAAAGATTGTACCGAATCCGAAGAACCCAAACAAGCACGGTGTGAACCAAATAAGCCTTTTAGCAAAGGTAATCCAAGCACAGGGTTGGCGAAAGGCGATTACGGTAAGTACCCGGAGCGGTTTTATTGTAAGCGGTCACGGTAGATTAAAGGCAGCTTATGAGGCAGGCTTGGATTTTGCTCCAATTGAGTATCAGAATTATGCAACGGAAGCGGAAGAATACGCAGATTTAATTGCAGACAACCGCTTGGCAGAATTGAGCGAGATAGACGAGAGCCAATTAGCAGGTCTTTTACGAGAAATGGAAGGTGAAATCGACCTTGAAATGACAGGTTACGAGGAAGCCGAATTTGAAAAGCTCTTATCCGCTTTTGAAGGGGAAACAGAAAACTTCCCACAATATGAGGATGAGACATTTGACAGCGGAGATTACCCGGAACAACCGCAGGGCACCGCAACGGAAACAGTATCTGCAGTTACAAACCCTCAACAAGCAGAACCCCAATTCGGGCAGGAGCAAGACTTCTCACCCGTACAAACCACAGAGGAACAACCCGACCATCCTCTTATACCGAGTAACACATTCCACTATAAAGAGCAGTACGGCGTAATCGTTATGTGTAAAGACGAAGCCGACCAAGAGAAGATATATAACGAGTTATCGTCACAAGGCTATGACTGTAAGGTTGTGGCTACCTAATGACGAGAATCGAAGTCCATAACCGAGTAGATGATTTTAACAGTTACAGAGCAGCGAGGGTAAAAAGCCTTTTTAATGCAGAGAATGGTTGTAATTTCGACCTTGTAACCGATGTTGATTTATCGGGTGATTGGAATATCGGTGTTGTCGTAGGTCCTTCCGGGAGCGGAAAAACCTCAATCGGAAAAATAATCTTTGGTGATAACCTTATACACGATTACACAAAAGGGTGGGCACCCGACAAGCCCATAATAGACGAAATCGCCCCGAATGGAGATTTTAACGAGGTAACAGGCGCACTTGCCAATGTAGGACTTGGAGATGTTCCCGCGTGGCTACGTCCGTTCCGTGTTCTTTCCAACGGGGAACAGTTCAGAGCCGGTCTTGCTCGTCTGATATGTGAAAAGCCGAGCAGAGTGGTTGTAGATGAGTTTACCTCTGTTATTGACAGACAGATTGCGAAAATCGGATCACAAGCATTTCAAAAGTCGTGGAGAAGAAACAATCCAAAAGGAAAAGTGGTGTTGCTTACCCCACACTATGACATTTTAGATTGGATTCAGCCCGATTGGGTGCTTGATACAAAGACAAAGCATTTTGAAAGAGGTTCTCTCAGGCAACGGCCACCAATTGAGCTTAAAATTTTCAAGACGGACAGCAGTTATTGGCGATATTTTAAACCGCATTATTATTTAGACCTTCCAATGCCACCTGCAGCGGAATATTTCGTGGGTACCGTAAACGGTGAGCTTGCTTGTCATTTAGCCGTGGCTCCGCTTTTTACCGCATATGGTTACAGAGCCACACGTTTGGTAACAATGCCCGAATGGCAGGGAGCGGGCGTGGGTGTTCGCTTTCTTGAATGGGTATGTCAGTACCACCTTGACGGAAACGGTCGCAAGGGGAAAAAGTACGGCACATTCTTTCACACATCGCACCCGCAGTTATGTTCAGCTCTCCGCCGTAGTAAGCGGTGGGTACAAACGAGCGCACAGCTGTATGGTTCGAATAAAACAAAAAGTGCAAGGTCCATTATAAAAGCCCAAAAAAAGAAAGGCACAAAAACCATTACTGGAATGGGTTACGGTGGACATTTCAGAGCCGTTCAAGGTTTCAAATACATCGGAAATGCGGGTGAAAGGAAATGAACATTTTTATATGTGGCCAGCGGAGTTTTGGTACCGCTGTTTTAAAAGCTCTCCACGAGAGAGGGCATAACATTGTAGGAATCGCACCGCCACCGCAGGAAAAGTATTATGACAAAATGGTGGGAGCGGCTATCAAACGAGGTATTCCCGTTATAAGCGATTGCGACAAATTAACTTCAAAAGATATTCCCGATAATACGGATTTAGTAATAGCGGCACATTCGCATTGGTATATTTCCGAGAAAATCATTCAAAAGGCAAAGCACGGTGCTATTGGTTTTCATCCGTCCTTGCTTCCACGTCACAGGGGACAAGATGCAGTCCGTTGGGCGGTAGCAATGGGTGATGCCATAACAGGTGCCACGGTGTTTTGGTTGAATGATACGGTTGACGGTGGAGACATTCTTTTGCAACAGCCTGTTTTCATCAACAGGAAAT
>JAZQVQ010000140.1:0-9877 GCA_045631825.1 Eubacteriales bacterium
TTTCAAAGGCACTTGCACAGACTTTGTTTGGAAATGAAAATGCAATAATCAGAATAGATATGTCCGAGTATATGGAAAAGCACAGCGTGTCAAAGCTTATTGGCTCACCTCCCGGTTACGTCGGTTACGATGAGGCGGGACAGCTTACGGAAAAAATAAGACGGAATCCTTATTCTGTTGTTTTGTTTGATGAAATAGAAAAAGCACACCCTGACGTATTCAATATACTTCTTCAGGTGCTCGAAGATGGTATTCTGACAGACTCACATGGACGTGTTGTTGATTTTAAGAATACAGTTATTATAATGACTTCAAATTTAGGTTCAAGTATGATTTCAGAATCAAAGACTCTCGGCTTTTTTGACGGAAATTCCGATAGCATCGAAAAGCGTGAACGCAGTAAGGATTACGAAGCGGTTATGACAGCCTTGAAAAATAACTTCAGACCTGAGTTTATCAACCGTATAGATGAGATTGTCGTATTCCATAAGCTCTCCGATGCCGATATTAAGAAAATTGCAAGGCTGATGCTTGGAGAAATCGTAAAACGAATAGAAAGTATGAATATTGGAATTAAGTTTTCTGATGATGTGGTTGAATATCTTGCCAAGGAAGGATTTGACAAGCTTTATGGTGCAAGACCATTAAGACGGGCAATGCAGAGAAAAATCGAAGATTCGCTTTCTCTTGAACTTCTTGAGCAAAACATAAAGCCTTTTGATAATGTTGAATGTTTCCTTGATGGTGAAGAGGTAAAATACAAAGTTGTCGGTAAGCTTGAAACCAAGAAAGAAAATGAACAGAAACCCGACGAATAAATAAAAAGTAAAAATGCAATCCAAATTTTTGGATTGCATTTTTCTAAGTTAATAAAGATTTAAATTCTTGCCTCGAGTTCAAGACGTCTTTTTTCGTTTTCCTCGCCGGGCTTTCCAAGAAGTGCAAACATATTCTTTTTGTATGCTTCAACACCGGGCTGATTGAACGGGTTTACGCCGAGAATGTAACCTGAGGCAGCACAAGCAAGCTCAAAGAAATAAACAAGGTATCCGTAATCAAATTCACTTCTTGAGGGAACTTTGAGTACAATGTTCGGTACATCCCCGTCGGTGTGAGCAAATATTGTTGCAAGATAAGCCTTTTTGTTTACTTCGTCTAACTGACGGCCTGAAAGAAAATTGAGGTTATCAATGTTTGCAGGATCGTCAGGTATAATAATACCTGCGTTTTGCTTGTCAATATCAACAACAGTTTCAAATATATTTTTGTTGCCTTCCTGGATTATCTGGCCAAGAGAATGAAGGTCTGTTGAATATATTACTGATGCGGGGAATATACCTTTGCCGTCTTTGCCTTCACTTTCGCCAAACAGTTGCTTCCACCATTCGTTCATATACTGGTAAGCCGGCTCGTAGCAAGCCATAATTTCTACACACTTGCCTTTTTTGTAAAGTACATTTCTCAGTACGGCATATTTGTAAGCGTCATTCTTCTGGATATCACATACACTTAATTCTTCAAAAGCAGCTTTTGCACCCTGCATTATCTTGTCAATATCGCATCCTGCTGCTGCAATAGGTAAAAGTCCACATGCAGTAAGAACAGAGTATCTTCCTCCGACGTCATCCGGAATAACGAATGTTTCGTATCCCATGTCATCTGAAAATTCTTTCAGTGTTCCTTTTGCTTTGTCGGTTGTAACAAATATTCTTTCTTTTGCTGCTTCCTTGCCATACTTTTTCTCTAAAAGATTTCTGAAGATTCTGAATGCAATAGCAGGTTCCGTTGTTGTACCTGATTTGGATACAACGTTTACACAAACGTCCTTGCCGTCACATAACTCAAGTGTTTCGGAAAGGGAAGAGGGACTTATAGAATTTCCGATAAAATAAATTGACGGAGTTTTTTTATTCATCAAATTGTAATTTGGTGATTTTATAAACTCAATGGCAGCACGTGCACCGAGATATGAGCCACCAATACCGATAACTATAAGAACATCGCAAGAGTCCTGTATTTTTTTTGCAGCTTTTTTTATTCTGGAAAACTCATCCTTATCGTAATCTAAAGAAAGAGAATGCCAGCCAAGAAAATCGTTTCCCTCACCTGATTTGTTGATAATTTTCTCATGTGCATCCTTTAAAAGCGGCAAAACCGAGTTTATATCATCCTCGGATATATAGTTTTTAATAAACTTGTCATCACACTTAATAGACATAACTTACCTCCAAATGTTATTTATACAATTATTATATACCAGATTGCCGCATTAATCAATACATTTTTTGTATAGTTTTGTAATAAATATTACCTAAAAGCACCTTATCTTACCGAAACAATAGAGGAAATAACTTTGAAGATTATATCTTTTAGGCTCAGTCTGTCACAATCCTCAAGAGTGTATACAGGTATACTTTGTATTTCGCTATCATTATAAATATAAACTATTTTACCTACTTGAGTTCCTTTTTCTATCGGGGCTTTTAAATTACTCTCGAGCTCTATTTTTTCCTCAATGCCGTTTTGCAAACCCTTTGAAACTAAAATGTCAGTGTACTCACAACCGATTTTTACAGTTTTGTTTTTTCCGCCTTTTACACTTAATTCTGTGGGAATTTCGGTTTTTGCTTTGTAAATTGAATAGTTTGCAAATCCGTAGTCAAGCAGTTTTTTTGCATCCTGAAAACGTTTGTCGCTTGTTTGTCCCTTCATTGTAACGGCAATAAGCTGCATATCTCCTCTTTTAGCGGTTGCGGATAAGCAATACAAAGCAGAGGATGTAAAGCCTGTTTTCATACCATTTGCACCATTGTAAAAACGAATAAGCTTGTTTGTGTTGGTAATGTCCATCTGCCCGCCTCTGAGCGAGTCCATCCAGATGCTAGTATAATTGAAAATAGTATCGTGCTTTAAAAGCTCTCTTGTCATTATTGCAATATCTCTTGCGGTTGTATAATGATTTTCGGTCGGCAAACCTGTGCAGTTTGAAAAATGAGTGTTTTCCATCTTAAGCGTTGAAGCCTTTTGATTCATTTTATCGACAAAAGCTTCTTCACTTCCCGCCAGATGCTCTGCCATGGCAACGGTGCAGTCGTTTGCCGATGCGACAACTATTGCTTTGAGCATATCGTTAACAGATAGTTGTTCGCCGACTTCAAGCCAGATTTGAGAACCACCCATGCTTGATGCGTGCTCACTTCCCATAACTTGTGTTTCAAGTGATATTACACCATCATCAAGTGCCTCCATAATCAAAAGCAGGGACATTATTTTTGTGACCGATGCAGGTTCTAATTTTTCGTCGGCATTTTGCTCAAAAAGTATTTTGCCAGTTGAGCTTTCCATAAGACAAGCACTCTCGCTGTTTAAAGCAAGATTTACGTTGTTTTGGGTATCCACCATGTTTTGAGCTGATACAACAAAGCACATTAATGTTAAAACAACTAATGTGCTTGTAATTTTTCTAAATAAGTTTTTCATTTTTTCCCTCCAAATATTTTACTTTCACTCTATATATTTGCAGGAAAGGTAAAATTTATACTTATTTTTTCTTTGTCTTTTTTATAAATACATTGCCGACCAAGGATAGAATAATTATGGCAAACAAGCCCTGAATAAGATTTGATAAAACACTTGATAACGCACCGATAAATCCATATAACAATGATTCAAACAAATAATATCCGACAACCATAATAATTTCGCAAATAATACTTAAGATAATAAAACGCAAATTTTTTGACATCGAACTGTTTTTGTCAGATAAGCTTTTAAATACGAGTGATGCAATAAGTGACATTATGCCCTTGATTATAAAAGTTGCAGGAATATATGTAACATAAGAAAGTGAAAAATCAGCAAGGCACGAGCCAAAGCCTGCGGAAATAAATGCAAAAAAGGGAGATAAATAAATTCCAGAGATTATAACCAGAATATCTCCAAGATTTATGTAACCAAACCCAAACGGAGATGGAAAAGAAATAAGTGTTGCCGAAAAAACCAGGGCACAAAACATAGCACTTTTGCAAAGAGTTTCGATTCTATTGTGTTTTATCAAGCCTAACCCTCCAAAAAATTGTTGAGTTTAGTATAACATAAAAAATGCTAAATAGTGTTAACACGGTGTATATTCTGAGTTAATATTTAATGTTTTTCATAAATATAATAAAAGTACTTCACTTTTGTTAAAAAATGTGATATATTAGTATTGTAAATACTTTTAGGGGTTAGTATAAATGATAACAGATATTTGTAGAGTATACGAAAACTATGAAATAAAAAACATTTCCTCGATGAAAACGGGGGGAGTGTCAAAAATAGTTTATGAACCGCAAAATAAAGAAGAACTCCAAAAACTTATAAGATGGTTATACAAAAATAAAGAAAAATATATTGTTCTTGGCAATCTGACAAATGTCCTTGTATCTGATGATGGTTTTGAAGTACCAGTTATACTTACAAGAGGAATGAATGATATTGAGCAAACAAATGACAATTTGTTTTATGCAGGTGCCGGTGTTTCTTATACATCGTTTGCATATAAAATGTGTTGTGAAGGTTTTAGCGGGCTTGAGTTTGCATATGGAATTCCCGGAACTGTTGCAGGTGCAGTTTTTATGAACGCGGGTGCCTATGGCGGTGAAACGAGTGGAGTCATTAAAACAGTTTATGCCCTTGATAAAACTGGAAACGAAGTTGTGTTGTCAAATGAACAGTGTGATTTTTCATACAGACACAGTGTTTTTCAAAATAATGATTATGTTATTTACGGAGCAGACTTTGAGTTTGTCAAAAAGAACCCAGATGAATGTATAAAACAGGCAAAAGAGTATATGAAACAAAGAATAGAAAAACAACCGCTTGAAAAACCATCGTGCGGAAGTACATTTAAACGTCCGGAGGGCTATTTTGCAGGTAAGCTTATTCAGGACGCAGGACTTTCCGGCTTTAAGGTGGGCGGAGCGTGTGTCTCGACAAAACATTGCGGATTTGTCGTAAATGATGCTGATGCAACAACAAGTGATGTTGTAGAGCTTATGAGAATTGTTCGGGATAAAGTAAAAAGCATTTTCGGTGTTACTTTGCAACCTGAAATAATGCTTTTGGATAAAAACGGAGATGTTTATAACTTATGATACATACTGACGAAAGTAAATCTTTTTGTTTTATTGTCAAAGATTACCTGACAAATATAAAGGGCGAAAAGAAATGCTGCAGGAAAACAAGAGAATATGCAAGTATGTTTTTAGACAAGAGTACGCCGATTGATATGGAACATTTTTGTTGTAACGAGTGCAGAAACGCTTTTGCCCGTGAAGTATTTATAAAATGTGCAAGTGTCAATTCACCGGACAAGAGCAATCATTTGGAGTTTAAGTTCAAAAATGAAATGAATGCCGATGAATTCTCAGTATATTTGCGTGAATGTGGTTTTGAACCTAAAGTGTCAAAAAGAAAAGAAAAATCTATAGTTTATTTTAAAGATGGTGAAACCATATTTCAGCTGCTCAGCTATATCGGTGCACAGAAGTATGCGTTTGATTACCTTAATACAATCATAGAAAAACAAGTCCGTAATAATTGTAACAGAGTTACTAATTGTGAATACGCAAATATGAAAAAAAGTGCTGATGCAACAAAAAGACACACAGAGGCTATTGATAAGCTGTTTTCGTCTAATATGATAGAGACATTGCCCGAAAAGCTAAAATACACAGCTTTACTGAAAAAGGAAAACCCAGATTTGTCACTTTCGGAGCTTGCACAAATTCACAATCCGCCTATAACAAAATCGTGTGTAAATCACAGACTTGAAAAATTAATCAAAATTGCTTTTGTAGAATAAATAAATTATAAGGAGGCATCGTTACTTGGATAATAAAAGAGATTTTGTTCATCTTCATGTTCATAGTGAATACAGTTTGCTTGACGGTGCTTGCCGTATAAGAGAAATACCGCAGTGCGTAAAGGACTCAGGACAATCGGCGGTAGCCTTGACAGACCACGGAGTTATGTATGGTGCTGTCGATTTTTACAAGGCTTGTGTCAAGGAGGGTATAAAGCCGATTATCGGTTGTGAAATATATGTTGCTCCGAGAAGCCGATTTGATAAGCAGGCTCATACCGATTCTGATTATTCACACCTTGTTTTGCTTTGTAAAGATATGACAGGTTATAAAAACCTTATTTATATGGTTTCAAAGTCGTTTACGGAGGGTTTTTATTCAAAGCCAAGAATAGACACAGAACTTTTGGAAAGTCATAACGATGGTCTTATAGCACTTTCAGGCTGTCTTGGCGGATATATTCCAAAAGCCATAACAAACGGTCAGCTTGAAAACGCTTATTTGTATGCTGAAAAATTAAGAGATATTTTTGGACAAGATAATTTCTATCTTGAACTTCAAAGACACGGAATTGAAGAACAGATAGATGTAAACAGACAACTTGTAAAAATGTCAAAACAGTTGTCAATACCGCTTGTTGCGACAAATGACGTGCATTACCTTAGAAAAAGCGACGCTAAAGTGCAGTCGGTTTTGATGTGTATTCAGACAAATACAACATTGAATGAGAACAAAAATAAAGGCTTTGAACAAAATGAGTTTTATCTTAAAAATGTCGATGAAATGTATCAGTTGTTTTCCGATGTGCCGGAGGCTATCGAAAACACAGTAAAAATTGCAAGTATGTGCAATTTTGAATTTGAATTTGATAAATTGTTTTTGCCGTCGTTTGTTCCGCCGGACAACCTTTCGTGCAAGGATTATCTAAGGAAGCTCTGTCTGCAGGGTCTTGAAAAACGAATAGAACAACAAAGTAAAAACTCGATTGAAATTGACAGACAAATGTATATGTCAAGACTTGAATACGAACTGTCTGTTGTAAATTCAATGGGATATGATGAATACTATCTCATTGTAAACGATTTTATAACCTTTGCCAAAAATAAGCAAATTCCGGTAGGGCCAGGACGAGGCTCTGGAGCCGGAAGTCTTGCTGCGTTTTGTCTTGGGATAACTGACGTTGATCCTATCAGATATGGATTGATTTTCGAGCGATTCTTAAATCCCGAACGAGTAAGTATGCCTGACTTTGATATTGATTTTTGCTACTACAGACGTTCTGAAGTTATAAATTATGTATCTGAAAAATATGGTAAAGACCATGTGGCTCAGGTTGTGACATTTGGTACGCTTGCAGCAAAAGCTGCCATAAGAGACGTTGGCAGGGTAATGGGAATTGCATATAGCGAGATAGATAAACTTGCAAAAACCATACCGGTGTCACTTAATATGACTATTGACAGAGCTTTACAGGAAAGTACTGAGCTTTATAAACTATATAATGATGAACCAAAGCTTAAAGCTGTAGTTGATATAGCTAAAAGCATTGAGGGAATGCCAAGGAATACATCAACTCATGCGGCGGCAGTTGTTATAACAGACAAGCCTGTAAGTGAGTATGTGCCGTTGTCTTTAAATGGCGATTGTGTTGTAACACAGTATACTATGAACGGTATTGCAGACCTTGGACTGTTAAAAATCGACTTTCTTGGTTTGAGGTATTTAACTGTTATTCACGAGGTTGCCAAAAAAGTCAATATTGATATTAAAAGCATTTCGCTCGAGGACAAACAGACTTACAGTATGTTGTCAAAAGGTCAGTCCGATGGTGTATTTCAGTTGGAATCAGCCGGTATGAAGAGCCTGCTTATGCGTATGAATCCTAAAAATATAGAGGATTTAACACTTGCTATTTCCCTGTACAGACCGGGACCTATGGACAGTATTCCAAAGTTTCTTGAAAACAGAAAGAACCCTGAAAATGTGAAATATAAAAATGAAAAATTAAGGCAAATTCTCGAGGTTACCGATGGCTGTATTGTGTATCAGGAGCAGGTTATGCAGATTTTCAGACAGCTTGCGGGGTATTCTCTTGGCAGAGCGGATATAGTCAGACGTGCTATGGCTAAAAAGAAGCAGGATGTTATGCTTGAGGAAAGAGAGTATTTCTTATATGGTAAAAAAACAGACGACGGAAAAGTTGAGTGTAACGGGGCTATTGCCGGTGGTATGAGTGCGGAGGATGCCCTTGAGGTATACGATGAGATGTCATCGTTTGCTCAGTATGCGTTCAACAAATCCCACGCATCGTGTTATGCCGTACTTGCGTATTATTCTGCATATTTAAAATGTCATTATCCGAATCACTATATGGCAAGCTTGCTGACAAGTGTTATTGACAGAACAGACAAAGTTTTGGAATATGTAAACGAGTGTAAGAAAATGGGTATTTCCGTCGAAAAACCCGATATAAACGAAAGTTATGGTTATTTTACTGCGACGGGTAGTAACAAAATTAAATTTGGTCTTTTGGCTGTTAAAAATGTCGGCGATAACTTTGTCGAGCATATCGTAGAAAAGCGAAAAGAGGGAGTATTTGATTCATTTGAAGATTTTTTAATACGCATTTCGGACAAGGAAATAAACAAGAGAATGGTTGAAAGTCTTATAAAAGCAGGAGCTTTTGACAATCTCGGCAAACACAGAAGTCAGATTATGGCGGTTTATGAGGATGCCATAGACGCTATTCAGAAAAGAAATCGCTTTAATATTGAAGGTCAGTTTGATATGTTTTCTTCCGTTGACACGGATAGTACCGACTCATCGCTTTCAGTTAATTATCCCGAGGCAGAAGAATTCAAGCTTTCGGAAATTCTTGCAATGGAAAGGGATATTACGGGAATGTATATGTCAGGACATCCTCTTGACAAATATGCTCTTGTTATTAAGAAAATACGTCCCGATTCAATTTTTGAAATAAATAACAGTGTTGAAAGCCAACACGGGAAGTATTATGACAAAAAAAGTGTTACACTTTTTGGTATGATAACTTCAAAAAAAGAAAAGGTAACAAAAAACGGTCTGGCTATGGCATTTGTTTCGTTTGAAGATAAAACAGGTGAAATTGAGCTGATTTTTTTTTCAAATGTTTATCAGTCAAACGTTACTAAAATTGTCCCCGGAAAGATTCTGATGATTACAGGTGAGATTTCTTTAAAGGAAAATGAAAGGAATAAGGATGACACAAAAAATTCAAATGAAATTAGTGTTATCGTCAGAAGTGTCACAGAACTTTTGCCCGATGCATCAAATCTTAAAAACAATTTCGCTTCAGAAAATACGCCTAAAAGTGTAACTGTAAATCTTTCGTCTTTAATAAATAAAGGTTTGATTGATGAAAGGAAAGAAGATAATGATTATTCACATAGCAATAATCATTCAGGTCTCAAAAATAAAAGCCTTTATTTAAAACTGCCAAGTGAAGATTCAATTCTCTTTAAGCGTGTCAAGAGCATACTTGATATTTATAACTATGGTCAGTCGGATGTTTATATTTATTTCGAGGACAGTAAAAAACTAATCAAATCCTCGGGATTCAAATGCAACATAACCGATACTTTGATTGAAGTTTTTGAAAATATTTTATCAAAGGAAAATGTAAAATTAAAATAACTTAAAGCAAATATAAAAAGGGCTTGTGCAAAATAGTGCAGAATGCACAATCTGAACCCGAAAGCGTACAAAGGTACGTCGAGAGGTGAAGATTGTGTATAATACAAAAAAATTAATAAATCAAAACCACCAGTTCAACTGGTGGTTTGCTCACCCCTAAAAGGAGTTGCTACTGGCTTAGCCCCTGAAAGGGGTACTGAAGATTTAACATCGCATTACAATCACTGGCAGCCGCTCACGTGCGGCTGTTTATTTTTGCCTACTTATTCTTGCTCCCCGTAAACGGGTCGGTATATTCTTTTAGGGTCAACTGATCCTCGGCTATGTCTTCTTCTAACTGTTCGCGGATATACTGGGCA
>JAZQVQ010000141.1:0-3521 GCA_045631825.1 Eubacteriales bacterium
TTATTGTCTTCTTATTGTATTTATCACTGTAAACAGGAGAAATACCACGTCTTGTAGAACCGTAAGGTTTTCCTGTTGCTTCTGTTAGTCTTGTTTCTTCAAGAATGTCAAGCTGTACGTGATAGGGGAGTACAATAGTAGCCTTATCACTGATTTTTAAATTATCAGGAGTGATTGAAACACCTCTGGATGTTACTCTTTTAATTTCTCCAACAAGGTGTGCAAGGTCGATAACCATTCCGTTTCCCATAATATTTATTACGTTTTTACGGCAAATACCGGATGGTAAAAGGTTTAACTTAAACTCGCCATACTCGTTTATGACAGTATGACCGGCGTTATTACCTCCTTGATATCTTACAACGTATTCGGCATTTTCGGAAAGAAGGTCGACCATTCGTCCCTTACCTTCGTCACCCCAGTTGATTCCGGAAATAGCAGTTAACATTTTCAGCACACCTTTCTGTAAATATGATATAAGTAAAAAATATTAGTCGTTCATTTCCAACTTAGTATTATATATTATTTTTATAATATTGTCAATATAAAAAAGTAACTTAATATATTTATTTGAAAAAGAATGTAAAAAGTCAAAACAACATATACAGGCACAAGTTTTGTCGAAAAGCAAAAATATATAAAAAAGGTATTGACAAACACTTTTAATAGTGCTATAATATTTAGGCAGTGTTGAGGAGCGGTCAGCTCGATTAAAGTTCTGCAAACGCCGGAGTGGCGAAATCGGCAGACGCCCGGGACTTAAAATCCCGTGGGAAGTAATTCCCGTACCGGTTCGAGTCCGGTCTCCGGCACCAGTTTATACATCGCGGAGTAGAGCAGCCTGGTAGCTCGTTGGGCTCATAACCCGAAGGTCGTAGGTTCAAATCCTGCCTCCGCAACCAAAAATCGACAAGGTTCATTTTTGAATCTTGTCGATTTTACTTATTACCTATTCACTATTCACTTTTCACTAAAATGCCTTGTTGATTTTTGGTAAGTAATAGGTAATAGTGAATAAGGAAAAGGTGAGGATTGTTTCATTTCGAGTGTTTTGAGGTATTTCACTTAAATAATCTGTACAATAACAATTTGCTTAAAAAATGTTATCATTAACAAATATTATATGCTATATACGGGGGGAGAAAACAATGTCAAGAGAAAAGATTGACTTAAGGAATGAATTGCGGTCATACAAGTTTGAGTTCGATTTATTGCAAAAAATACCTTGCACAAAGCAAGAAAACAAACAATATAAAAAACTTTTGAAAGATGGCGGTGTTCTTCCTGAAGATGTTTTTCCTTATATTTATGATAACGGTGAAACATCAACAACGGAGTTTTATACAATTTACGAGTGTGATTTGACCGAATCGGAAATTACAGAATACTTCACATACAAAAAATTAAGTTTAATTAAAACTATTAAAAACTGTATTTTGTTCTTTACTGTTTTAACAATAATAGGGATGTTTGCTCGTCTCTTTATGGGGTTAGCATAAATTTTAATGGAAAAATTGTCGCCGCAAACCACATATTTGTTTTGTTGGCGACTTATGCGAGGCTCTCTTAGTTTTTAGATATAAAATTTAAGCACAGAGGATTTGAATTACTCTGTGCTTTTTTATGCGAGTTTAAATATTAAATCCGTTTTTGTTGACAAATTTGTCATATTCAAACTCTTTATTTAACATCGAATATTTTAAAGATGCCATGTGGTTGTACGGGATTTTTTCCCATTCGGAAGTACCGACGACTTTTTTTATTGCCGACAGATTCTGTGACGTATCGGTGATGTGGGGGATAAGCGGTGTTCTGAAAATGTGTTTTTTACCGCTGTTTTTGAGAATTTCTGCATTTCTTAATATTTCTACATTACTTACACCGGTAAACTTCTTGTGCAACTCGTTATCTGCAAGCTTTATGTCCATTATCACATAATCGACACAATCAAGAACCAATTTGAAAATATCTTCGCTTACATATCCGCTTGTCTCTATTGCAATATGCGTATCCAGATAGGAAGCGGTTTCAATAAGGAAACTGTGCTGCATAAGAGGTTCGCCGCCGGAAAAAGTAACTCCTCCACCTGATGCATCAAAGAACACTTTGTTTTTCATAAGAATCTCTGCAAGTTCTTTTGCCTCGTACTTTCTTCCTGAAAGACTAAGTGCACCTACGGGGCAGGCGTGTATACATCTGTTAAAGCTTTTGCATTCATTGTGTCTGCAGCTTTTTCTGCAAAGACCGCATTTTTTGCAAAGCGTGTGTTTCACAAGCAGATCTGGCGTACTTTTTAACCCCTCGGGATTGTGACACCATATGCATCTTAAGGGACACCCTTTTAGAAAAACTGTTGTCCTGAGTCCGATGCCGTCGTGAACGGAACATTCTTTGATGTCAAACACAATTCCTGTCATACATTATATTCCTGTCTGAGCATTACATGATTCTGGAATTTTTCGTCGAGTTCAACGAAGTATGCACTCCAACCCCAGATTCTGACAACAAGTTGTCTGTGTTTTTCGGGATTAACCTGTGCATCCTTCAACTTATCAATGTTTACTGCGTTCAGCTGCAGCTGATGACCTCCAAGGTCAATAAAGCTTTTTACAAGAACGGCAAGTTTTTTAATGCTATCCTCATCGTTAAACATTGACGATGCAAATTCCATAGTAAGAGGACCGCCGTTGCATACACGATCTAAGTGTTGTTTTGTAAATGATTTAATTACCGAGAATGGTCCGGGAATTTTTGCAAAAATACTGGGAGCAAAGTTTGCACCAAATGGTTCACCTTTTCTTCTGCCGTCGGGTGAAGCACCGATTTCGTCTGCGTGCCATAAATAGAACATAGCAGAACCGGTACCCGGTCTGTATTTTCCGCCTCGACAATTTATTTTACCCTCAAGTGAATCTGCAAACATATCGAGAAGCTTGACTGAAATTTCATCAACCTCGTCATTGTCGTAACCCATTTTGTCAGTTTCGTTTCTTAGAAGTGAAAGCATATCTGGGTTATTTACAAAATCCTCGTCAATGGCTTTTATAAATGTTTCCTTGTCATATTTCTTTTCGTCAAATATATACTTCTTTATCGCATAAACAGAGTCGGTTGCAGTAGCTACACCTGTTCCGTGAATACCAAAATAATTGTATTTTCCGCCATTATAAATGCCGCCATCCATACAGACGTTTGCAAAGGGGGAGGGAACGAACCATAAGTTTTTTATTCCGTCACAGATTTTATCGGACTGTTCTTGTATTTCTTTTTTTATACACTCTAAAAACTCATCATAGGTATGACACTCGACAAGATTGTTGTGTAAAACGTTGTCAACAACTTTTGGAAGTGATAGTGCCCCGATATTATCAACGTCAGCACCACATTTAGGAATTATAAATTCCCAACAAGCAGCTGTAACATAATTTACCGCATCCTCAGGCTCATAACCAAACTTTATAAGTGCATCTATTACAACATCGTCATTCGAATACTGAGGGAATCCAAGACCAAATTTGGTA
>JAZQVQ010000142.1:0-5096 GCA_045631825.1 Eubacteriales bacterium
CCGAAGGCGAGGATAGGAGACTTTTCGGAGCACTTTGCAGAAAATTAGATATGCCCTCACGAAATTAGAAAAAAGCTCTCCCGAAAAGCTCCGTGACAAGTGGAGGGTGCAAGGATTGCACGTGGGTGCACTCTGCACGAGAATCTTTGAGGTGATTAAAGCATCATAGGCAAAAGCCCGACACTAATAAAGGGAAATACCCAGAAACCGTAGGTGTCTGGGGCGACTTTTGGTTACTTTTCCTCGTGCGGAAAAGTAACTCCCCCGCGGATAGCGGGCGTATTTGCTGCGGTCAGCAAATAACAGACTAAGAGGAATAACGCTCCCTCACGGAAGTGGAAAAACCCCCGCTTAATAAAAAACAAACTAAGAAGAAGAAAACTTCCCTTACACCTTTTCAAAAACTTCCTCTAAACAAAAAGCAAGAGTAGAAGATGATCAAGACAGTTTGGCGGCATTTGTTTGATGTAAAAACAAAGCTCACGAAATTTAAGCAAAAGCTTTTTCCAAACGTCTTGCTAAATTTTCGCCAAGGGAAATCCCCAGAAACCGTAGGTTTCGGAGACGACTTTTGGTTACTTTTCCTCGTGCGGAAAAGTAACTCCCCCGCGGATAGCGGGCGGTATTTGCTGCGGTCAGCAAAAAACAGACTAAGAAGATGAAAGCTAAAGCAAATAAATCTAAACATTAAAAGTTCTTTGTTTGCTTTCTTACAAGCAAAAAACTAAAGCAATAAATTCGAAAAGACTCGCCTGCGAGATATAAAGCAGGAAACAGATAAAAGCAGACCGTGAATAAAGTTCTTTGCCTACTTTCTTCGGGGAAAGTAGGGAAAAAAGAAAAAATAAGATATAATCACAAGGCAGGTGGATAAAAAATGACACTGCAACAATTAAAATACGCAATAACAATAGCAGATGCAGGCTCGCTGAATAAAGCATCCGAGCTTTTATATGTCGCCCAGCCATCGCTGACAAGTGCAATACAGGAGTTAGAGAAAGAGATAGGAACCAGCATTTTCCACCGAAGTGGCAGAGGAGTCACCCTCACAAACGACGGCGTGGAGTTTATGCTCTATGCCCGACAGATATACAGCCAGTACGAGATGCTTACCGAAAAATACCAGTCCCAAAGCTATAAAAAGAAATTCGGCGTGTCGACACAACACTATTCCTTTGCAGTAAAAGCGTTCGTCGAACTTGTCAAGGGATTTGACACTTCGCTGTACGAGTTTGCTATCCGTGAAACAAAAACACGTGACGTAATAAGCGACGTGGGAAACGCAAAGAGCGAAATTGGAGTTTTGTATCTTGGAGACTTCAATCGTGCGGCAATAATAAAGCTGCTTGCAAGCTATAACCTTGAGTTTTTCCCTCTCACCAAGTGCAACACCTATGTCTACCTCTGGTCTGGCCATCCGCTTGCAAAATGCAAATCCATAACATTTGATATGCTCAAGGATTACCCCTGCTTGTCCTTTGAACAGGGCGACTCTGACTCGTTTTATCTTGCAGAGGAAATTCTCGGAACAATGGAGTACCCCCGAACTATCAAGGCGTGCGACAGGGCAACAATGCTCAATCTAATGGTGGGACTAAATGGCTACACGCTCTGCTCAGGCATCGTTTGCCAGGAACTCAACGGTGATGATTACCTCGCCGTCCCGTTTGATGCTTCATCTGTTGCAGAAAACAGCGTTATGGAAATAGGATACATAATCAAGAAAAACAGTATCCTCAGCGATATAGGCAAACGGTACGTACAGGAGCTTAAATCATACCTCAAAACAGAAAAAGCTAAAACAAATAAAGATTAGTCATTTAAGAGTTATATTCACATTTTCCCGATAACGAGTAATAAGAATATGACTTTTTTAATAATATAGTTATAGATTCAGCCTATATGTCTATATCGGTATAATATATTTGACAAATGGCAGAAAAGATATTATAATAAAGGCATCAAAAGCAAATCAAAAATACTAAAAGGAGAACAATTTATGAAAAGAACACTATCAATAATACTCACACTGACACTGACCATCCTTGTAGCAGTAAACCTTGCATCGTGTGCAAAGGACACAGGCAAAATCACAATCGCCGTTCCCAACGATACAACAAACGAGGCAAGAGCACTGCTTTTGCTTGAAGACAACGGATACATAACACTCAAGGAGGGTGCAGGTATCACCGCAACAATCACAGACATCGAAAGCAATCCTTATAACATCGAGTTCAAGGAAGTCGAAGCTGCACAGATACCCAACGTTCTTCGCGACGTTGACTTTGCAGTCATCAACTCAAACTTTGCAATAGAGGCAGACCTCAATCCCGTTGAGGACTCACTCATAATCGAAGGCTCGTCATCTGCTTATGCAAACATCCTTGCTGTTAAAGAAGGAAACGAAAACACCGATAAAATCAAAGCTCTTGTTGCAGCACTCGAAAGCAAGGCTGTTGCAGATTATATCGCCGAGGAATACGACGGCTCTGTTGTAGGCGTAGTTGCAGAAACTACAGACGGATATGCAGAAGGTATTGATTACGACGCACTTGCAGGTCAGAGCATCTCGGTTGCGGCATCTCCCACACCTCACGCAGAAATTCTTGCGATAGCTAAAGAAATTCTTGCACAGAAGAATATAACTCTTGACATCAAGGAATTCACAGACTATGTTCAGCCCAACAACGTTGTAGAAAGCGGCGAAATCGACGCAAACTACTTCCAGCACGTTCCGTACCTTGACGATTTCAACGCAGAAAACGGCACACACATAGTTTCAGTTTCAGCAATACACGTTGAGCCTCTCGGTCTTTACGGCGGAAAGCAGGCTTCTCTCGAGGCTATAAAATAAAAGGCGACTAAACTTTGGCGTCGGGGAAAGCTGTAAATTACGGCTTTCCCCAAATTGTGTTTTTGTAATAAAAACCAAAACGGCGATTTGTTTGCAAAACGTCTTGTTTTATATGACAAGTTATTCTATATAATCATATATGAAAGGCAAAAAATATGATTGAGATAAAAAACCTGACAAAAAAATTTATTGGTGCAGGCGGGGAATTTACTGCTCTTGAAAACGTTTCCCTTTGCATACCCGACGGAGAAATATACGGAATTATCGGTATGAGCGGTGCAGGAAAAAGCACGCTTGTGCGTTGCATAAATATGCTCGAAAAACCGACAGAGGGAAGTGTCACAATCGACGGAGTCGATTTGGGAGTCTTAAAGGAATCCGAGCTTAGAAAAATGCGTCGAAACATAACTATGATTTTCCAGGGTTTCAACTTGCTTATGCAGAAAAACTGCCTTAAAAACGTGTGCTTCCCAATGGAGCTTGAAGGTATGAGTAAAGCCGAGGCGAAAAAGAAAGCAAAAGAACTTTTGACAACAGTAGGACTTCAAGATAAGCTCAAATCATACCCGTCTCAGCTTTCGGGCGGTCAGCAGCAGAGAGTTGCCATAGCAAGAGCACTTGCAACAAACCCAAAGGTTTTGCTTTGCGACGAGGCGACAAGTGCACTTGACCCCCAGACTACACATTCAATTCTGTCTCTTTTGAAAGACATAAACAAAAAGCTGGGTATAACTATAATTGTCATAACTCACCAGATGAGCGTTGTTGAGGAAATCTGCACAAGCGTTGCGATTCTCGACAAGGGTGTTGTCGCAGAATCGGGTAAGGTAAGCGATGTATTTTCGTCTCCAAAGTCCGATGCGGCAAAAAATCTTGTTTACCCCGACGGATATAACGATACTGCCGAGTATTTCAAGGAGCAGGCAAGACTTCGTGTTGTTTTCAACGGAGCCGAGGCTGCAGGAACACCGCTTATTGCCAAAATGGCGATTGAAATAAATATACAGGCAAATATAATCGGTGCATCGACAAAGACTATAGGCGGAAAGGCTTACGGAAATATGTTGCTTGGAATTTCAGGCGGCGAGCAAAACGTTGCACGTGCCATAGAGTATTTAAGGCAGATTCCCGATATTATCGCAGAGGAGGTAAAAAACAATGTTTGAAAAAATTTTTGCATCGGAAGAGCTCATTAAAACCTTTGAGATTTTTAAAAATGAGTTTCCGCTCGCAACCTGGGAGACAATTTATGTGACAATTCTCTCGACGTTGTTTGCGATAATCCTCGGACTTCCTCTCGGCGTGATTATAGTTGCAGGTGAAAACGGAAGAATCTTAAAAGTTCCGCCGATTGTTTTAAAGGTGCTTAATGCTGTCATAAACCTGCTTCGTTCTGTTCCTTTTTTGATTCTTATGATTATGGTTTTCCCTTTGACAAGGCTTATTATGGGTACGGTTGTAGGTACTGTCCCGTCGATAGTTCCGCTTGTTATTGCGGCGTTTCCGTTCGTGGCAAGACTTGCCGAGAGCAGCCTGCGTGAAGTAAACCCGAACATTATCGAAATGGCTCAGAGTATGGGGGCAAGTCCGTTTCAGATTATAACCAAGGTGCTTTTGTCCGAAAGCTTTCCGTCGCTTATCTCAAATGCTACTATCGCTATTACCACCATTCTCGGTTATTCTGCTATGAGTGCCATTATCGGCGGCGGCGGTCTCGGTAAAATCGCAATTAACTACGGTTATTACAGATACAAGTATCTTGTTATGCTTATTGCGGTAATCTTTCTTATTGTTCTCGTTCAGGCTTTCCAGAGCATCGGTTCATACCTTGCTAAAAAGTGTGACCGCAGGTTGAAGTGATTTTTGTTTTTGTTTTTGTTTTTGTTTTTTCTTCTACTTTCTTAAAAGAAAGTAAGCAAAGAACTTTTATTGTTTGGGGATTTCTTGCGGTTGTTTGGCTATATTCTTTTTAGTCCGCCACAGGAAAAGGGAGAATTTGAGAAGATATATGTTCAACATTTATCTTCTTATTATGTTTTCTTTTAAAGGTAGTTTTTTATTTCGTGAGGGAGTTTTCATCTTCTTAGTCGTTTTCTTGCTAACCGCAGCAAATACGCTCGCTATCCGCGGAGGAGTTACTTTGCTCGTCGCAGAAAAGTAGCCAAAAACCTCCCCAGAAACCTACGGTTTCTGGGGACTTCGCTTGAGTGTAAATTTGACAAGACGTTTGGAGGGTTTTTTA
>JAZQVQ010000143.1:0-2345 GCA_045631825.1 Eubacteriales bacterium
AGAGAGAACATTTGTTCGCTCTATATATTTCATATTAGGAGGTTTTTATTTTGACATTAGAAAACTTTAATTATCGAACAAATCCACTATTTTTAAGAAACGCTTTCAATTCAAACGAGCCTTGGTCAATACCTGTAATACCCAAAACTGACATTAACCTTACATCAGACAGTGACCTTCGACTTATCGGATTTGACAAAGTAAAAAACGGCAAAGACAATCATTATAAAAGAATGGTCCATTTCTTTTTATATGACTATGAATTTGAAAGCATTTGGGAAAATCCTGAAAAGTATGTTGAAACATTAAAACAATACGAAGCTGTTCTGACTCCTGATTTCAGCATGTACATCGAAATGAATCCCGTTATGCAGCTTTACAACACCTTCAGAAACCGTTGGGTAGGTGCTTTTTTACATGAAAAAGGAATAAAAGTTATTCCTACTGTAAACTGGGGTCTTGAAAATACTTATGATTTCTGCTTTAATGGTATTGAAAAAGGTTCTATTGTAGCTGTTTCCACCTATATGGTATCCGAACACGGTAACCATAGCGACCAAAAAGAGTTTTTTATGAAAGGCTATAACGAAATGCTTAAACGCATCGAGCCCGAATTGATAATTTGTTACCACGAACCTTTTCCTGAAATGACAGGAAATATCCTGTACATCAATTACGAATTAAGCTCGTGGTTGCATTATGGGGATGATGAATGTAAATCAATGTGCAACGATACATCCTCATTAGTAATAAAAAAGTCTTGTGGTTATGTGTGTTGTGATACATATAAAGGAACAGGAAGTGCTTTCGGCGGAGAATGGAAACCTAAAAAGGAAGCAGACAAGCGATTCATTGGAAAACCCAATTCAAAAAACTCATATACTACACCAAAAGGCGAAAAATATGAAACAAAAATTGGAAATGATGGCCGTGCAACCATGGAACGACATCACACTTCCCACAATAGAGAACATACCGGACACTCTAATCCTCACGACCATGAAATAGATTGGTCAAACGGATTCCCGCATTTAGGAGAACCAATAAACTATGATTTTGGTTTTGTTCCTGAATTCAAGCAACTCGAAAGGACTGATTCAATGAATATACAAGGCAATACAGATGAGTTAAAATTTGAAAGCATCAGTGATTTTAAACACGCCTTAATATATGGCAGAGAAATCGAATTTGAATGGAACGGAATTACCTATGGTGCATTCCACGATGGTGAAGATGATAAGGCATTCTTTTTATGCGAAGCTTATAAAGATGATGAAGGTATTTTCTTCAAAACAGCTGATGCGTTGCTTGATTTTGTAATCGACAACAAACCATTAAGAGAATTCATAACAGAAGTTACTGTTTGGAACAGAAACGTATAATACTTTCAGGCGGCATATGCCGCCTGTTTTACTTCCAATACTTTTCGGAAATACCCGACCTCGTTGTACTTACAGTTACGGGTATCTTAAATGCACCGACACCTCTGACATAGGTGTGAACAGACACGGTAACCGTCATTTTGTCACCAAGCTGTACTCTCTCATAGGTCGAGTTGTAGTATTCATCAGCGGATGCAACTACATCAAACTCAAAAAATGAGCTTCTGAGTTCTTCGCATCTTTCGTCAAACTCCTCACCGAAGGAACCTTCTGAGGTTGCAGTTTCAATGAGAAAGCCGCTAACTGTATCCAAATCCTGACGCAGCATAAAAAAGGTGTAAATATTCAATGTTACAACAAGCACCATCATAAGTGCAATTATGCCAACGGCAATATCAATATAGCCTTCAGCTTTACGGTTTGAAAGAATTTTTTTCATGTTCATTACCTCCTTAACCGAAAAGAACACCGACAGAGCCCATTATCTGTGCAAGGATTACCACAACATAAATGAGCATAAAGCAGAATAGAAGGCTCATAGAAAGCTTCTTGACCTTCTTCGGTATCTTCTGTGCTTCAAGTCTTAACCTCTGTCTGTGAATGTCTGAAAACTTCATAGCAAGGTTTGACCAATAAATAGGAGCACTGTCACCTCGTATCATCCCAATAAAGCCACGGCAAACATCACTCATCATACCTGAGCCTACTCTTGCTTCAAGTCTTGTTATTGCCGCTTCCTGATTACCTGAATTCATATCGGCTATCGTAATATCAAGCTCGTGCTTGAGTTCGGGACCGGCATTACGTGAGTATTCTGTAAGAATGGATAAAAGACTTCTTTCGTGCTTCAATGTCTTTTCAACATTGGCTACAAGCCTCGGTAATTCATATTCAATCTTTGCTCTTTTCTCCTTTATCTTTCCTCCTACACTTTTCATATTTATTCTGTAAAGAACGAAAGCA
>JAZQVQ010000144.1:0-7861 GCA_045631825.1 Eubacteriales bacterium
AAGGAACTTTGATGTTACAATGCCTATTAAACTTACGGGACTTGTAAGTAAAATCTGCTCGGTCTTGCTTTTTCTTTCTTCAGATAAAAGCTTCATGGTAACAAGGGGAATAAGCACAACAAAACAAAAAATCATTGAAGTGAAATAACTTTTTGTACTTGTGGTTGCACTTGCTACGGTAAACATACTAAAGAGAATACCACTTATGGCAAAAAAGATTGCCGAAAAAACATATCCTATAGGAGAGGTGAAAAAGGTCAACATCTCCTTTTTGTATATTGCACTCATTTTGTATAAACCTCCTTGTTGTTTGTATCGGCATTGCCAGATGTAGCACCTGTTCCAGAATCGACTATTGAAATAAATATGTCCTCAAGATTTGTGCCCGTCTGTTCAAGCCCGATAAGAGGCCAGCCTTTTGATGCAAGCATATAAAACAGAGGTTTTCTTATATCGACGTTGCTTTCCGATTCAATAAGGAAGCTAACACTGTCAGCATCTCTTTCTCCAAGGATTTCGGCATAGGTAATACCCGTCATATTTCTTAGACTTGACAGAACTTCTTTTTCGGGTCCTGCGATTTTTGCAGTAAGCTTTCTTGAACCGGTTGTTACCGAAAGCTCACTTGTTTTGCAATCGGCAAGTAATTTGCCTTTGTCTATAATTAAAACTCTGTCGCAGACAGACTGAACCTCAGGCAGAATGTGGGTACTGAGAATAATGGTATGCGAAGAACCGAGAGAAGAAATAAGATTTCTTATGTCAATAATCTGCTTTGGGTCAAGACCTACAGTCGGTTCGTCAAAGATTAAAACATCGGGGTTGCCGATAAGAGCCTGAGCGATGCCGACTCTCTGCCTGTAACCTTTGGAAAGGTGACTTATAGGACGAAGATATACGTCTTTTATGTCGAGAACTCTGCATATTTCCTCTAAATGTTTTTTTCTGTTTAACGTGCATCTCTTGAGATTGTATACAAAATTCAGGTATTCTTTGACGGTCATATCAAGATAGAGCGGAGGATGCTCGGGAAGAAAACCTATGTGGCTTTTTGCCTCAATGGGATTTTCAAGGATGTCGTACCCTGCGATTTTAGCCTTTCCGCTGGTGGCAGATAGATACCCTGTAAGGATATTCATAGTCGTGGTTTTTCCTGCTCCGTTAGGTCCGAGAAAACCAACTATTTCACCTTTGCCTATCTGAAAGCTTATATCGTTTACGGCATAATTCTGGCCGTATCGCTTGACAAGATTGTTAATTTCAATCATGAAATTGTTTTCCTTTCATTTAAATTATCATTTTAATATAACATTATTTTATTAATATTTGTTTAACGTAAAAATAATAAACAATGCACGTTTTGTGCAAACTTTATGATATTTTGTCACCCTGAAACGCATCACGACGAGTCATTTCTGCATCAATGGCGTTGAGAAGCTCAAACTTGCGTATGCTCCAGAGCGGAGCAATAAGACTTTTTCTGTCGCCGTCACCTGTCAGCCTCTGGATGACTATGTCTTTGTTACACACTTCAAGCTGGTCACATATAAGACCAACATAATCGTCCTTTTCAAAGACAGACAACGTGCCGTCAAGATACATTTTTTCACAGACAGTTCCTCTTATTATGTGAAGAAGATGTAATTTTAAAGACCATGGCTTCATATCCGAAATAACCTTTACATTCTCCATCATCATATTGTAATCTTCCCCGGGAAGTCCGTTTATGAGATGTACACAGGTGTTTATGTTCTTTTCGGATAACCGATAAAAGCAATTTTCAAAATCCTTGAACGTTGATTTTCTGTTTATAATTTCTCCGGTTTTGTCGTGAACGGACTGAACACCAAGCTCGATAGTGAGGAAGGTCTCTTTTGATATTTCATATAATAAATCGAGCACCTCGTCATTTATGCAGTCAGGACGTGTGGCTATGGATAAACCTATAACATCCTTTTGATGCAAGGCCTCGTAATATAGACGTCGGAGCTTTGAAGGGCTTGCATACGTTGCCGTTCCCGTCTGGAAATATGGCATATATTTTGTGTTTTTCCATTTTGAAGCCATCATTTGAGAAATCTTTGAAAACTGAACAGAAATACTGTCATGACAGTCACCTGCAAATTCTCCGGATAGCTTGTCCGAGCAGTATATGCATCCGCCGATACCCTTTGTGCCGTCACGATTGGGGCAGGTAAACCCACCCGAAAGCGGGATTTTTGCCACCTTAACTCCAAACTTGGTTTTGAAAAAACTGTCAAGCGTATAATACCGCTTTTCACTGTTTGCGTACCACATTATTAATCAAGCAATTCCTTGTAAATCTGATTTTTTGGAACACCGCGGTCTCTGGCAACCGCCTTTGTTGCGTCCATTTTTGATAACCCTTGCTGTAAATAAAAATTCATGTGCTCTTTGATACTCATATTTTCAAAGAACATACTTTCATTTTCTTGGACACCTGAAACTATAATGACAAATTCGCCTCTCGGCTCTGTCTGACTGTACATTTCAATGGCTTTTGAAAATGTTGTTCTTAAAAACTGCTCGTTGATTTTTGTAAGCTCCCTTGCGATGCAAATGTCACGCTCACCAAAGGCATCAAACAGAATTTTTAAGGTTTTTACAAGCCGGTGGGGAGCTTCGTAGAAAATGACGGTCCTTGTGCTTCTGGAATGAAAATTCAAAACCTCGTCGAGCTCTTTTTTGTCAACCGGCAAAAAACCCTCAAAACAAAATCGCCTTGACGGGAAACCGGATGCAGCAAGTGCTGCAGTAAAGGCACTTGCACCCGGTACCGGTATTACACGTATATCATTTTTGTAACATAAGTCAACAAGCTGCTCTCCGGGGTCGGAAATTGCAGGCATACCTGCATCCGTAACAAGAGCGATTGTCTTGCCGGAAAGCAAAAGCTCGATTATTCTTTTACCAGCACTTTGCTTGTTGTGCTCGTGATAGCTTATAAAACTTGCCTTGATACTATATAAATTCATAAGCTTTCCGCTGACTCTTGTGTCTTCGGCGGCAATAAAATCAACTTTAGATAAAATATCCTTTGCTCTTTGCGAAATGTCAGATAAATTACCTATAGGCGTACCAACAACGTATAGTGCACCGATACATAAAACCTCATTCATTTTTAGTCTTCCTCGCCCGAATTCAAATCTTTGTCCTTTGAAACTTCTTCCGGTAGTTGACTTTCCTGACTTGTTTGATTGAAAGAAGCACCAATGCTGCTTATATGCATAGTCTGTACTTGTTCGGGAAGCTCAAGCTGATTTTGTATAACCTTAGGCTTGTCCTCGCCGGCTAGTAAAGCCTGACGCTGCGAGTTTATCTGCTGTGTAAACATATGAAGCTCGGGAACATTGTCAAGCTCCTTTATTGATTCCAGCCCGAATGTGCGTAAGAAAACGGGAGTTGTGCCGTATAGCATTGGTCTACCCGGTGCATCAAGACGTCCTTTTTCCTCGATAAGTCCCTTGTCGCAAAGAGACATAATAACCGAAGGCGACTCAATTCCGCGGACTCTGTCAACAAGAGCCCTTGTTGCAGGCTGATTGTAAGCAATTATGGCAAGAACTTCAAGTGCCGCACGTGAAAGCGGTTGATTTCTTCTTATTTCAAGAGCATTTCTTACAATTTCTGCATATTCGTTTCTTGTTGCAAGCTGAGCGTGCCCGTCTAAAATTAAAAGTTCAATGGCACTTTTGTCGTATCTGTCAGACATGGCATCAAGCAGGGCGGGGATGAATTTTACATCAGTTCCGATTGCCTGAGCGAGTTTTTCAAATGACATAGCACTGCCGTAAGCAAATAAAGCGGCCTCTGCTGCTTTTGTCAGGAATTCTTCGTCGTATAAAAGCTGAGCCTGATACTGTCGGTTTTCAGTCATAGTTGTATTCCTTTCGCAAACGAGTTTTTTGCAAATTTATAAATAGTAATAATTTTTATAATATAATAATATGTAACTCTTGTTAGTATAACATATAACTTGAGATTTTGCAAGTGGTGAGTTTTGCATACAAAATAAAAAGGACCTGCAGTGCTCATTTGCAGTACTGCAGGCAATTTTGTGTATTTGTAGATTATTCTTCGTAACCTTTTGGATTTTTAGTTTGCCAGTTCCAAGTATCACGACACATATCTTCAAGATTCTTTTGTGCAGTCCAGCCAAGAACGTTTTTTGCTTTTTCGGGGTTGGCAAAACACTCGGCAATATCACCGTCACGTCTGGGAGCAATTACAAAGGGAACCTTGATTCCGTTCGCCTTTTCAAATGCTTTTACCATATCAAGAACGCTGTATCCGACACCCGTACCAAGATTTATAATATCGGCACCTGCGAATTTTTGTGAATACTCAATGGCTTTTACGTGACCTTTGGCAAGATCGACAACGTGTATGTAATCACGCACGCCCGTTCCGTCGGCAGTGGGATAGTCGTTTCCGTAAATGGATAACTGCTCAAGCTTTCCAATGGCTACCTGTGAAATATAGGGCATAAGATTGTTGGGAATACCCTGCGGATCTTCGCCTATAAGACCGCTCTGGTGAGAGCCGACGGGATTGAAGTACCTGAGAAGAACACAGGAAAAATCCTTTTCGGCATGGCATAGGTCGGTTAATATTTGCTCAATCATATATTTTGTCCAGCCGTAAGGGTTTGTGCAACTTGTCTTTTGCATTGTCTCGATAAGCGGAACTGTTTCAGGAATGCCATACACTGTTGCGGAAGAGCTAAAAACAAGCTTTTTTACACCATACTTTTTCATTGTTTCGATAAGTGTAAGTGTTGTATCAAGGTTGTTTCTGTAATACTCTATGGGCTTTCGGCAGGACTCACCAACGGCTTTGAAACCAGCAAAATGAATGACTGCATCTATTTTGTGATTTTCAAAAGCTTGCTCAAGCTTTTTTTTGTCAGCGACATCAATCTGGTAGAACGCAGGACGTTTTCCAGAGATTTTCTCTATTCTGTTTATAACTTCAATTTTTGAATTTGAAAGATTGTCGACAATAACAACTTCGTAACCACTCTCTAATAATTCGACGGCAGTGTGACTTCCTATGTAACCTGCACCGCCTGTTAATAATATTGTTCTCATAAGTACCTCCGGATAATCTGACTTTAATTATTATTTTATAATATATTATTCAAAGTGTCAACCTAAAAAGCAATTTAAATTTGTTTTTCTATATAATTAACTGTAAATATGCAAGGATTTAATGCTTGACTTTTTGTGGTACCGGTTGTATAATGAGTTTGCAAAGCAAACGAAATAAATTGCCTTGTTATATGGATTGTGTTTTAAAACAGCATATTTTAGGTTGTTGTGCTTAAAGGAGACAAATATGGAATTAAAGGGTTTGACAATCAATTTTCTCGGAGACAGTATCACAGAGGGATCAGGTACAACAAGTCCGGAAAAAACGTTTCATCAGATCATAAAAGAAAAATATGATTTGGAATTTGCATATAACTATGGAATTGGAGGAACGCGAATTGCTCGTCAGATTGTTCCTACAAGAGATAGACCAAAACATGATTTAACTTTTGAATTGCGTGCAGAGATTATGAACCGTAAAGCAGATGCCGTTGTAGTGTTTGGTGGTACAAATGATTTTGGGCACGGTGATGCACCTTTTGGAACGCTGGATAGTGAAGATGTATATACATTCTGCGGTGCGGTAAATTCGCTTATAAATAAGCTTAAGCGTGATTTTCCTAAGGCAAAGATAATCTTTATGACGCCTCTGCACAGAGTTTGTGAAACAAACCCTTCACAGCCGGATATGAAAACATTATCTGACTATGCAGATGCAATTGTTACAATATGTAAAAAACATAATTTACCTGTCATAGATTTGTTTAAAATAAATCCTCTTGACCCCGAGGATAAAGAGATTGTGCCGGACGGACTTCATCCGAACGATAAAGGTCATGCTATTATGGCACAGGTTATAGCACAGGAATTACTTAAAATATAGGTAAAAAGATAACACATAATAAAATATAAATTGTTTTAATAAGGAGAATTGTTATGAAGTTCAGTAACTCGCAGACCTTTGAAATAAAAGAGTATCCCTGGGACGATACCGGATACAGACCTGAAACAACGGTGACTTTAAGTTATGACGCAAATGGTTTTGTAGGATATCTCAAGTCGTATGAAAAAGTAGAAAATTTACGCAGAGTTGAAACCGAAAACAATAACGATATATACATCGATAGCTGTATGGAAATGTTTATAATGTTTGCTCCGCATGAGAATAAAAATTACATAAATTTTGAAATAAATCCTAATGGTGCTATGTTCTGTTCAAAGGGAGAGGGAAGAGAAAGTCTTGTGAAATTCTCTCCCGAACTTATAGACAGAGCACTTATGGGAAGAACACGTATACATTCTGATTATTGGGAAGCGTGGGTTACTATACCTCTATGGTTTATAAAGGAAGCAATACCGGAATATGAACATAAGGAAGGAGCGGTTATAAAGGCAAACTTCTATAAATGCGGAAGTAATATAAGACATCTCGGAATGTGGAATAGAATAGAATGGGAAAAACCCGATTTTCACCGTCCTGAATTTTTCAAGGAAATAGTTTTGTAAATAGTTATTGTCAAGAGCTGTGTTTGTTTTTTAACATAGCTCTTTTCGACATTATTTACGTGTTGACATTTGTAAAATGATAATATAAAATTAAATTGTAAGGGAAACTTATGAAAGGAGAGGTCTGTTTATGAAAAAAATATTTGGTGTATTTGTTATTGTAATTTCGGTTGTGTTTGTTTGTGGGTGTTTTGCTGTGGTTGACGACGAAAATGTAAAGGTCGATACAACGCAGACGGTAAATCAGGTTGATAAAACTGAAAATGCCTATTATACCGGAGAGCCTGATGATGAGCTTTATGTGAATAATGAGCAAAACTTACCACAAGAAAACGTATTGCAAATATGTCCTTCGCAGACTTCTCTTGACGTATCCGCCTTATCAAAGCTCGGAGAATATGAGGCATTTATAACGTCGGATAAGACGGCAGATACAGTGACTCTTTACACCTCGGCACAAGAGGCACCTGACGCAAGCGGAATAATGTGGGACGACTCGCAGATGTGGTATCTTGTTGTGACAACAAAGGAAAATCAGTTTGTGCTTTATGAGCAGAGACTTTACGGAAATGCGTATTTTCAGATAGCCGATTTTTATAATGATGATATTCCCGAAAAGGTCATAAGCTTGTTTGTAATAGGAAATGCGTATAATGAAGTGCGTGAGTACAGATGGAGAGAGGATTGTTTTGTAGAGACAATCGAGTATTCTACAAGTGACAGGGCAAGCGGAGCGATAAACCCGTTTTACTCGACTGTTCCGTATTACAGATAAAACTGATTTTGTAAAGATTAAAGTAAAAGGACTGCTTTTGTTAGTTTATAGTTACAATAAAAGTGGTCCTTTTTTTGTGTGATTTGTACAGTTTTTACCGATTTAAAAAAAGTTGCAAAAAACGAAAAAAAGTCTTGACAAATGCAAACTGAGATGATATAATATCAAATGTCGTCAGACAGATGCTGGTGTGGCTCAATGGCAGAGCAGCTGATTTGTAATCAGCAGGTTGGGGGTTCGACTCCCTTCACCAGCTCCAAAAATTTTACGGCACGAGCCGTAAAATTATATGGGGGAATTCCCGAGCGGCCAAAGGGGGCAGACTGTAAATCTGTTGTCAGTGACTTCGGTGGTCCGAATCCACCTTCCCCCACCAAAAAATCGACTTGTGAAAACAAGTCGATTTTTTTATCCATTGCGAAAGCAATGGCATATCATCATGGGCGACTTGACGCCCTTGTATCTCATC
>JAZQVQ010000145.1:0-1526 GCA_045631825.1 Eubacteriales bacterium
GTTTTCAAATAATCAGCCGCCACCCATCCTGTTTTACCATCATATGCGACTTCCGCCCACAAATGACCGTCAATTTCCTTTGTTTTGTTTCCTGTATAGTTTACTTCAGTACCATCTGTCAATTTACCTATAACCTTTGAATCAGTACCGGGAGCACTTCGCATATTTAAGACATCAGCTTTTACATATCGTGGATTTCTATTCACTTCAGGTAAATCAAAAACTTTGCCGATTTTGTTCCACGATTTGTTCTTGTCTTGAGAGCTATTATTTTTGAGATAGTCATCGTAAAAGTTTGAGTTTTTTGTAATCTGATTTGCCGGTTGATTGTTTGATACATTCAACAATAAATTATTAAAATCCTTTGTGACTTTTTGTTCAGTATATGCCGTCTCTCTTGCCCTTGTCGCCGCATGGCTGTTCCCTTTATTTGCAGCAGCATAGGACAGGGCAAGACCATCTCGCAAATTGGGAAGCTTTGGAAGAATGTTTTTGCTTAAAGCCCCTCTGTCAATATTCGTTTTTATTGTGTTTTCCGCTGTTTCGAGGTTGTCCTCAATGTCCTTATCATCAATGTCGTCAAAAATATGTCTTGTGTCAAGCTCACCATATTTTTTGGAAAGAACACTTTCTATATTTTTCTTTATTGCACTTCCTGTTGTTTCAGGGTTTTGTAAAACTGACAGAGTTTTCTGTGGTGTTAAATCTGGCAGTTTTAAGGCGGTGCTATTTATTTCAAATCCCTTTGCTTGTTTATTTGGATTTGATTTTTCCAGGTAATCATCATAAAATGATGAGCGTTTTTTCTTTGCTTCGTTTGAAGTCTGTTTCGCTACACTACTTAGAAAGTTTGAATTACGTTTAAAAATATTTGGTACGGTATTATTCAAGTTATTATCTCCTTAAATTATAATAATTTGACCGTCGACTGTCAAGCATATTATACCACAAAATCGCCAAAAAGCCAAGAAACATCGAACGTTCGTTCTGCATTTTGGAGATATGCCTAAAAATACATGGCAATTTTTGGTTATTAAAGTAAATTTATACCAGGAGCGATTTTTGTTTTTACAAGCAATGGCAAAAGGGTGTTTTTCAACTTGACTTCTCCACCCATAAGCGCCCCGAAAACGCCCATATATCAAGACTTTCAGAGGTGGAACTTTTCAGAAAATTCAGACACAGCGTCACCGTAGTATAGAAGGAGGAGCGATTTATGATTTACGATGTATATGATTTTAACTTTTTAAGACTTTGCGGTCTTTGCAGATATTTCCCGAAGGACTTGCAGGAAAGATACAACAGCGAGATGCTCGGGATTAATGTTTATAAAAACTTGCAGGAATTCAAGATGATAAAACAGCAGAGCAACAAACAAAGCTTCAAGCTGACAAGACAAGGAAAAGCTTTCCTTGCAGAGATGGGATATACATTTACAGAGGATGTCAAGACCAGCATCAACAGACAGAGTTACCAAGTCAAGATTAACAATGCTAAGTGGGTTTCTCTTTTACACCTTGCAGGAA
>JAZQVQ010000146.1:0-20590 GCA_045631825.1 Eubacteriales bacterium
TACCGCCCGTTTACGGGTAGCAAGAATAAGTAGGCAAAAATAAACAGCCGCACGTGAGCGGCTGCCAGTGATTGTAATGCGATGTTAAATCTTCAGTGCCCCTTTCAGGGGCTAAGCCAGTAGCAACTCCTTTTAGGGGTAAGCAAACCACCAGTTGAACTGGTGGTTTTGATTGCACTCAGAATCTGAAATCTCGCCTGTTTGATTGCTTTATGTCCTCGACATTTTGCTTTGCAATAGCACGAACTTTGCTGTTTGGGACTTTTTCAAGCTCTTTTTCAATTAAATCAAACCCGATTTTTTGGGTTTCCTCGGTTGCATAGTCTGTCATAAATTCCGTAAGAGTCATAAGTGCATTGGGGTGACAACAGTTCTGAATTTGTCCTGTTTTGCAAAGACTCATAAATCTGTCACCGGTTCTGCCCTCACGATAACAGGCAGTGCAGAATGAGGGAATAAATCCAAGCTCCATAAGCCACTTTACAACTTCGTCCAATGTTCTCTGGTCGGATACATCAAACTGCTCGGTGTCGTGAGGACGTTCCTCTTGTGTATAACCGCCGACAGAGGTTCTTGATGCTCCGCTTATCTGTGAGATGCCTACCTGCAAAGCTCTTTCTCTTACCGACTGACTTTCTCTTGTCGAGATAATCATACCTGTATAGGGAACAGCAATTCTTATGCAGGCAATAATCTTTAAAAACATTTCGTCGGAAATTCCGTTGTCGAATGAGTCAGGATCAATGTCGTCTGCTCTCTTTAGGCGTGGAACGCTTATTGTGTGAGGACCGACACCGTGTACACTTTCAAGATGCTCCGAGTGCATAAGCAGACCTGCAAATTCGTATTTGTATAATTCAAGACCGAATAAAACGCCAAGTCCTACGTCATCAATTCCGCCCTCCATAGCTCTGTCCATAGCCTCGGTGTGATAATTATAATCGTGCTTTGGACCTGTCGGGTGGAGCTTTAAATAGCTGTCCTTGTGGTAAGTCTCCTGAAAGAGAATGTAAGTTCCAATTCCTGCATCTTTTAATTTTCTGTAGTTTTCCACGGTTGTTGCAGCTATATTTACGTTGGCACGACGAATAGCACCATTTTTGTGCTGGATTGAATAGATAGTTTTGATTGAATCGAGTATGTATTCTATAGGATTGTTAACAGGGTCCTCGCCGGCTTCGATTGCTATGCGTTTGTGCCCCATATCCTGAAGTGCAATAACTTCGTTTCGAATTTCCTCCTGAGAGAGCTTTTTGCGGCAAATGTGCTTGTTTTTTGCGTGATAAGGACAGTAAACACATCCGTTTACACAGTAGTTGGAAAGATAAAGAGGTGCAAACATAACAATACGGTTTCCGTAAAATGCCAGCTTTATTTCTTCGGCAAGCTTGTACATTTGCTCGACTTTTTCGGGAATGTCGCACGCAAGAAGAACAGATGCCTCTCTGTGTGTAAGACCACTGCAGGAAATGCCGTCCTTTGTCTTTTTGGGACGGGCTTTTTCGAGTAAACTGTCAATAAGCTCTATGTTGTTTTTGTTTTTTTCTGCATATTCGATTGTAGCAAGGATTTCCTCGTGATTGATAAACTCCTCTGCCTTTAACGATTTGGGATTGTATATAGCCATAATAATCTTCCTTTCCTCGAAGAATTCTTTATAATTTGATGTCGCCTCTGTCGGTGACTATTTCATAACCTATATTTTTTATGCTTTCCTTTAGCGATTTTAACATCTGTGCAGACTCTTTTCCTGATGATAGTTTGTTGTCATAAAGCTCGTACTTTTTTCTCTCGTCTACAGGCGAAAGATTTGGCATAATAACGTTTGCACCTGCGAGAATACCTTTTTCACGCCCGCTAAGGCTTGCAGTTCCAAGTGCGGTTGTGGCAGGTAAGAGAATGTTTGGTTTTATCAGTCTTATAACCGAGAGTAAAAACAAGACAAGTTCCACGTTTCCTTTTTCAAAACTTGAAAAAGGCGTTGCATGATGCGGAATAAACGGACCTATTCCGCACATATCGGGTAAAAAGGTTTCAATAAACTTTAGGTCTTTTGCAATATTGTGCATTGTCTGGTATGGCGAGCCGACCATAAATCCGCAGCCTGTCTGAAACCCGATTTCTTTAAGATTGTAAAGACACTGCATACGATTGTCGTAAGAAAGAATGTCAGGATGCAACTTTTGATAATGTGTTTTATCGGCAGTTTCGTGACGTAAAAGATATCTGTCGGCACCACAGTCAAACAACGTTTTGTAACTTTGCTTTGACCGCTCACCGAGTGAGAGGGTGATTGCACAGTCGGGGTATTTATCCTTTATTCCGGAGATAACCTCGCATAAAAAATCGTCCGAAAAAAATGTGTCCTCTCCGCCTTGCATAACAAAGGTCCGAAAACCTAAAGCGTATCCCTCGTCGCAACATTCCATAATCTGATATTTTGAAAGTCTGTATCTCTGGCAGGAACTGTTGCCGGCACGGATACCACAGTAGTAACAGTTGTTTTTACAGTGGTTTGATACCTCTATAAGCCCTCTTATAAAGACTGAATTTCCGTACACTTTTTTCCTCTGCTCCACTGCAAGAGTACGTGCGTAATCCGAGATTTCCGGCGAAAGATTTTGTACGAGAAATTCGTACTCGTCTAAGGCAAGAGTGTGAGTTTCGTTTAATTTGTCTATTAAATTTTTTGAATGTACTATGTTTTCTGTAATCATAAAAAACCGTATCCTTTCACGAAAAGAAAAAGATACGGCTAAAAATAGAAATATACAAAACTTCCGAATCCTTATCTTTCGTCTCAACAACGTTTTGACGTCAGGGGATAAATAGTGTTATTGTCTGTTATAATTTTGAGTAAGTTGCCTTTGCCGAAATTCCGTCAAGTCTTCCGATAAGACCTGTAAGCTCGTTTATTATGTCCTGAGGAGCATCAATGGCAACACTTATGATGTTTATGCTTTTTTGTCTGTAGGGAATACCCATTCTGCCTATAACGTATTTGCTGTACTTATGTAAAAGGTCGTTGAGAAGAAAAACACTGTCATCTTTGTAAACTATTATGCTTATAACTGCAACACGAGTCTGTTCCAAAAAAAATCAAACCTTTCACCTTTAGTACTTTGACATTATTTTAACACTTTCTGTTGTCCGTGTCAATAAAAAATAACAAACTAAAAATGGAAAAAGAAATAATTCAGTATTTTTGAGCATAAATTTTAAAAATATATTGTTATTTTGAAAAAAATTAGTATAATATTAAATGAATAAGTGTTTGGCGAGGTAGTAAGCTTTGAGTTATGTAAATGAAAGATTAAATGAGTATAAGAAATTTTTAGAGGGAAAAAGTGTCTCTGTTATAGGGGTAGGGATAAGCAATATTCCGCTTATAAACTTTTTGTTGCGAAATAAAGTCGGTAAAATTGTCGCAAGAGATTTTAAAAGTTTCGACCAGCTTTCAAACAGCCCGAATTTAAATGTACAAAAACTCATAGAGAATTCGGTTGAGTTTGTCACTGGCGAAAATTATCTTGAAAACCTTAATGAAGATATAATTTTTAAGTCTCCCGGAATAAGATTTGATAAACCCGAAATTTTAAATGCATATAAAAACGGAAGTATAATTACAAGTGAAATGGAGGCATTTTTGTCTCTGTGCCCGTCAAAGTTAATCGCAATTACAGGAAGTGACGGAAAAACAACCACAACCACTCTTGTTGCAAAAATACTTGAAAAGGCGGGAAAAACCGTTCATCTTGGAGGAAATATCGGAAAACCGCTTCTTGATAATATCGAAGATGTAGAACCTGAACATTTTACAGTGCTTGAGCTTTCGAGCTTTCAGCTTCACACAATAAATAGATTTGAAAATAAGACACTGCCTTTTTCTCATCTTACTTTTCCCGATGTTGCAATAATTACAAATGTTACTCCAAATCATTTAAACTGGCATATTGATATGAAAGAGTATGCACAATCCAAGAGTGCAATATATAAATTTATGAAAAAAGACGCTCATCTTGTGGCAAACAAAATGAGCGAGTATGTAGACGAATATGAAACTGATGCACGTAGAATGGATATAAGATTTTCAACATTCAGTGCAGAGGCAAAAGATGCAGATATAAAACTTGTCAATGATAAAATATTCTTCAAAGACGAGCAAATTTTAGACACTTCCGATATTGTCATAAAGGGAAAACATAATGTCGAAAACTATATGGCGGCAATAGGTGCTGTTTATGAATTTGTAACAAAGGAAGATGTGTATAATGTGGCATCGAGCTTTGGTGGAGTTGAACACAGACTTGAGCTTGTGGCAGATAAAAATGGGATAAAATATTATAATAGCTCTATAGATTCAACACCGTCAAGGACACTTGCGGCTCTTAGTTGTTTTGACGACAAATATGACGGTAAAATTGTCCTTATGCTTGGAGGACAGGATAAAAATCTGGATTTTTCACAGCTTGGAGACGTTATATCAAAACGTGTCAAGGCCGTGTTTATCTCGCACGATACACAAGATAAAAAAGTTGAAAACTCAATCAGAAACTCGCCATTTTTTGATGAAAGCAAAGCATACATAAAGTCGGGCGATGGATTTGATAAGACACTTGAAAGTGTGTTGCAGTACGCAAAAAACGGAGATGTTGTGCTTCTTTCGCCTGCAATGACAAGCTTTGACGAGTTTTCAAACTTTGAAGAACGTGGAAGACGTTTTAAAGAGATTGTCCTTGCAAGTAAATAGGACAGATTTTATGAATTTGATTTTTTAAATGTGGCACAAATGGTATCCGAGGAGCAGTTTGCACTGACAGGACCAATGTTTACTTTTTGTGCCGTACAGTATCCGTCGCCGTCGTGGAAAGAGCAGTTGCTAACAGAGCAGTAAATGCCATTTATATGCTTTGGGATATTATTGTTAACAAGACCGAGTGAATTGTCGAATATTTCAGCCATAATTGAAACTCCTTTCTTTTTGGTTAGTATTGTCGGCAAAATAAAAAACTATACTAAAACGGAGGAAATATGCTTTTTGCCCTTTCAGACCTGCACTTATCATTTACAACAGACAAGCCTATGGACGTTTTTGGAGCCAACTGGAATAATCACGCAAAAAAAATTGAAAACAATTGGAAAAGGATTGTTTCGGAAAACGATACAGTGGTGCTTGCAGGTGATTTGTCATGGGGAATAGACCTTGAAAACGCAAAAGAGGATTTGTTGTTTGTAAACAGACTCCCGGGTAAAAAAATCATACTAAAAGGTAACCACGATTATTGGTGGTGTACGCAAAGTAAAATGACGGCGTTTTTTGCCGAGAACGGTATAGATACAATATCTGTATTATACAATAATGCAATAGTATGCGAAGATAAAATTCTCTGTGGGACAAGGGGATGGATAAACGAATTCGGCGTAAAAACCGAGGATGAGCGTATAATAAAGCGAGAGGCAAAAAGGCTGGAGCTGTCGCTTGAAGAGGGTAAAAAATTACTTGAGCAGTACCCCGATAAGAAAATTGTTGTGTTTATGCATTATCCTCCCGTTTTTGGAGAGTTTATAAATTATGACATTGTGGATTTGCTGTATAAATATGGAGTCAATCAGGTGTACTACGGACATCTGCATAACGTAAGAGAAACTCAGCTTGATAAAGAATATCTTGGTATAAAGCTTTTTCTTACTGCATGTGACCATATAGATTTTACGCCCATAAGAGTTGAATAAAATGATGAGACTGCATTTGCCGACAGAAAGGGTGATGGTGTTGACTATAAAAAAGGATAGAATAATAACAATAGTTTTTGCACTGTTGTCTTTGATGTGGATGATGTTTATATTTAGTCTGTCTCATGATACCGCAACAGAATCATCCCAAATGAGCCAGAGTATTACGGAAACAATAGTGGAAATAATAAAACCTGAAATCAGGACAATGAAAGAGCCACAGAAGCAGAGCTTTATTGACAGTATGGAGAAAATCATAAGGAAACTTGCACACGCATCTGTTTTTATGGTTCTTGGTATTCTTGTCAGTATAACCCTGATAAGCTATGTAAAAAATAGTGCGTTTGTGCTTGTGTCAGGTTTTGCGTTTTGTGTTTTTTACGCAATCACAGACGAGGTTCATCAGCTGTTTGTTCAGGGGCGTAGCGGGGAAATGCGGGATGTGCTTATAGACAGTGCAGGAAGTCTGCTTGGAATGGTACTCGTGTTTCTTTCTATATATATTTTCAAAAAAGTAAAATACAGATTAAAACATAGTTAAAAATAAACTTTAAGTTACAACTTTTATGCACCTGAAAGACAAAATTTTTCGGGTGTATATTTTTGTTCGAAAAATAAAAATCAAGCATATTGTTGTTGTGTACTTTTGTGTATAAAATTGCAGTAAGTGTATAAAATAAACTTTGAATTTGATACGTATAAATTTATTTGAATGAACGATAAATAAATGTTATAATGATATGTGTTAAATAATAACTTCAGGGAGGTAAATTATGATTTACACTTTGACATTAAATCCTGCAATAGATTATATATTGTATCCAGACGAATTTGAAAAAGGCAGTATTTCGAGGAGCAGAAAAGAGAAAGTGTATTATGGAGGAAAGGGTATAAACGTTTCACTTGTACTAAAAGAGCTTGGAAAAACTTCGGTGGCTATGGGTTTTCTTGCGGGGTTTACGGGAATTCAGATAAAATCATACCTTGAAGAAAAAAGCGTTGCCTGCGATTTTGTGTTTCTTAAAGAGGGATTTACACGAATAAATGTAAAAATAAGAAGTAATCAAGAAACCGATATAAATGCCAAAGGCCCCAAAGCAAGCAGAGACGAAATTAATCTTCTTTTGGAGAAAATAGATAAGCTTACAGATAAAGACACTCTGATAGTAGCCGGAAGCTCGGCAGACGGAATGGACATAAAGGATTTTGAACAAATATTGGATAAGGCGAAAAAAAACGGAGTAAGACTTATCTGCGATCTGAGTGGACAACTTTTGAAGTGCTGTATTAAATATAAGCCATACCTCATAAAACCAAACGAGCAGGAAATATTTGAGCTTTTGGGACGGAAAGTAAATAATCAAGATTTGTCAGAAGCCATAAAACCTTTGTTTAAACAAGGAGTGCAGAATGTGCTTGTTTCGCTGGGTAAAAACGGAAGCGTGTTTGTTTCGCAAAACGGCGAAAAGCATTTTGTAGAAGCAATAGAGGGAAAGGTAGTAAATACTGTGGGAGCAGGAGACTCAATGGTTGCCGGCTTTACGGCAGGTCTTGATGAAAACAGGGATATACTGTACTGCTTAAATCTTGCGAATGCTTGTGCAAGTGCAACGGCATTTTGCGAGGGACTTGCAGACAGAGAAAACATAGAAAAATTAATAAAAAAGTAAAATAAACTTGGAGGAAAAATGAAGATTTCGGATTTATTAAGCGAAAACGCCATTTTGATTGATGAAGCTTTGGAGTCTAAAAATGGGGCGATTGACAGTCTGATTAATCTTCAAATAAAAAACGGAAATATACAAAACAAGGCGGAATTCTTAAAGGAAATAATGGCACGTGAAAACCATTCCTCAACGGCAGTCGGAGAGGGTGTTGCCATTCCGCACGCAAAATCAAAATACGTTAAAAAAACCTGCCTTAGTGCAATAACTACAAAAGCGGGTGTGGATTTTGATGCACCCGATAATAAAAAATCCAACATTTTCTTTATGATAGCGGCAACGACAGATGCAGACGAGCATCTTGAGGTTTTGTCTCACCTTATGAAAATGATAATGGATAAGGATTTCAGGCAAAAACTTCTCGAAGCAAAAACTCCTAAAGAGTTTATAAGGATAGTTGATGAAAAAGAAAAGGAGTTTTCAGAGGGGCTTGTTGCAAACACAGAGGGTAAAGAGATATATAAAGTTGTTGCAGTCACAGCGTGTCCTACAGGTATAGCACATACGTATATGGCGGCGAAAGCTCTTGAAGATGCGGCAAAAGGGATGGGCATTTCAATAAAAGTGGAAACAAATGGCTCGGGTGGGGCAAAAAATAAGCTTACTCAAAAAGATATTGAAAATGCGGCTGCTGTAATAATCGCGGCAGATAAAAGTGTTGAAACAGACAGATTTAACGGCAAAAAGCTACTAAACGTAAACGTGTCTGCCGCAATAAAAGACCCGAAAGATCTGATAAACAGAGCTTTGTCGGATGAGGCACAAATGTACTTTGAAAAAAATAATAAATCAAGTATGCATACTTCCGGTGAACATTCGGGACGTAAAGTATATAAGCAGCTTATGAATGGTGTGTCGAATATGCTTCCGTTTGTGGTGGGTGGTGGTATATTTATTGCCATTGCGTTTCTTATAGATTCTGTTTCGGGAACCGCTCAAAACCAGACGTTTGGAAGCAATACTCCGGTTTCGGCTTTTTTTAAATCAATCGGAGATGTTGCATTTAGTTTTATGATTCCGGTGCTTGCAGGCTATATTGGAAAATCAATAGCTGACAGACCAGGACTTCTTGTTGGATTTGTGGGCGGCTTCCTTGCATCTTCCGGTGCAACCTTTAGTAGTGCTGCCGGAACTCCGTCAGGATTTTTGGGTGCACTGTTTGCAGGATTTGTTGGCGGTTACGTTATGCTAGGCATTGAAAAGATATGTGACAATCTTCCCGAATCACTTGAGGGCATAAAATCTGTTCTTATATACCCTCTTGCAGGTCTTGCTGTTATAAGCATAATTATGTGCACAGTAAATCCGTTTATGGGGTACTTGAATAATGCACTTACAAATATGCTTCATTCAATGGGAAATACAAGCAGAATTTTACTTGGTATTGTTCTCGGAGCAATGATGTCGGTGGATATGGGAGGTCCGTTTAATAAAGCAGCATATGTTTTTGGAACTGCGGCAATAACAACGGGAAATTACGATGTTATGGCAGCGGTTATGGTTGGAGGAATGGTACCACCAATAGCAATAGCACTTGCAACAACCTTTTTCAAAGACAGATTTTCAAAGCAGGAACGCAAAGGAGCGGCTGCCAACTATATAATGGGACTCAGCTTTATAACAGAGGGGGCAATTCCGTATGCGGCAAGTGACCCGCTGCGTGTAATACCGGCGTGTATGATAGGCTCGGGAGTGGCAGGTGGACTTTCCATGCTTTTTAACTGTAGTCTTATGGCACCGCATGGAGGTATATTTGTCTTTGCCGTTGTCGGCAACTGGCCGATGTATTTTGTTTCACTTGTGGCAGGTTCAATTGTCGGAATGTTTATGCTTGGACTTTTTAAAAGAAAAGTCAAGGATGTATGATAGGAGAAGAAAAATGGTTTCAAAAAAACTGCGTATAGTAAATAAGCAAGGATTTCATATGCGTCCTGCAAGTGACTTTTCAAGCCAGATGTCTAAGTTTCCGTGTAAAATTACAATCAAAACCTTAAATGGAGTAACTGACGGCAAAAGCCTTATGAATCTTATTGCAGCCGGGATAAAGTACGGAAATGAAATTGAAATAATATGCAATGGTGAAATGGAAGAACAAGCACTGGAAAAAGCAGTAGAAATGGTTGAAAATGGTTTTGGAGAAGAGTAAGATGGGCTGTGTTATGCAAGGAATAGGTGTTTCGGGCGGCTATGGTCTTGGCAGAGCTTTTGTTACAATAAGTGAAACCTTCCAAAAAGATGATAATAAACAAAATAACCCCACAGAGCAACTCGAAAGGTTCCGTAAAGCAAGCGAAGAATTTGTCGATAACAATAATAAACTGTATCAGAAATTACTTGAAACGGCGGGGAAGAAACAGGCGGATATAATAAAGAGCCATATAAATATACTATCTGACCCGTATGTTAAAACCGAGACTCAAAAGGGAATTGAAAATAAAAAGAGTGCAGAGACTGCTTTCGGCGAGGTTTGCGATAATTTTATAAAATTGTTTGAGGCATCAGAGGATGAAATGACACGACAGAGAGCAGCCGATGTCAAAGACGTGAAAAACGAAATTCTTAGTATTCTTTCCGGCAAAAATAACGCCGATTTGTCACAGCTTGAGACGGACTCGGTTGTTTTTATAAAAGAAATTACTCCGTCTGTTGTTGCATCAATCGACAAAGATAAAGTGTCTGCGATTGTGTCCGAAACGGGTTCGCAGACTTCACACGCATCATTGTTGGCAAACGCTATGGGAATACCGGCAGTGCTCGGGGTGGGGAAGTTTGATGAAAATTTAAAAAATTCCGATTTTGTAATAGTGGATGCATTTACGGGTGAGATTTTTGTAAACCCGGAAAATGACGTGATTGATAGCTATAAACAAAAGCAAAAAGAGTTTTGCGAGAACTTAAATGATTTGAAAAAATATATATCACGAAAAACCAAGACTTTAGATGGTTTTGACTTTGAACTGTTTGGCAATATTGGAAATGCTGATGAAGCAAAGACAGTGCTTGAAAACACAGCTGATGGTATAGGTCTTTTTCGTACAGAATACTTGTATATGGAAAGACATATGCCACCGGGTGAACAAGAGCAGTTTGAAGAATATGTAAAAGCACTAAAGATTATGGACACAAAGCCTGTTATTGTACGTACACTTGATATAGGTGCGGATAAAGAAGTAAGTTACTTCCACCAGAAAAAAGAGGAAAATCCATATATGGGCCTTCGTGCAATAAGATATTGTATGAAAAATAAGGAGATTTTTGACTGTCAGTTAAGGGCATTGGTAAGAGCAAGTGCTTATGGAAACTTGCTTGTTATGATACCGCTTGTCACAGGACTTGAAGAACTGGAATTCTTTAAAAACCAGATAAAACTGATTATGAGAGAATTTGATGAAAAGTCAGTTTCGTATAACCCTGATATGAAGCTTGGAGTGATGATAGAAACTCCTGCGGCGGCACTTACGGCAGATTTGTTTGCAAAGTATGCAGACTTTCTCAGTATAGGTACAAATGACCTGACAGGTTATACTTTGTCGGTGGATAGGGGAAACGCGGATGTATCTGACATATATTCTGTTTTTACCTCGTCGGTACTAAGAGAGATAAAGTTTGTAATCGACTGTGCCAAAAAGCAAAAAAAGAGCGTCAGTATGTGTGGAAAGGCGGCGGGTGATAAAAGACTTATTCCGCTGCTTGTTTCGTTTGGACTTGATAAATTCAGTCTTTCACCGAATGATATACTTTTGGCACGAAAGACCATTTGTTGCTGTGATAAAAAAGAGGCGGATAAATTGTCAAAAACGGTTATGGGACTTGAAAGCAAAGAACAGATTGTAAATACACTTGATGAGTTTATTAAAAGAAATAAGCTTTGATAAGAAAAAATACGAGGTTACGATAAATCATTTTGTTGTAACCTCTTTAATTTGTATGTGGCTATTACTCCTTGTTAAAAAAATGACTATGATATTAATTTGAAATTATTTTCCTTTTTTTGTTAATACGTCATTTTGGGTGTTGACCTTTATTTGTTTTTATTATATAATTATTATGTCATAAAAGGTTTATAAAGGAAGCCTTTTGCGTTTTTAGAAATGAATTATTTTTGAAAAATAATAAAGTGGAGGAAAGCACATGGAAAATAATAAAAACTTGAGTGAAAAAGTCATTCAGTTTGGAGAGGGTGGATTTCTCAGAGGATTTGTGGACTGGATAATCCAGCTCACAAACGAAAGCTCAGATTTTAATGCAGGAGTTGTTGTTGTACAGCCTATCGAAAAGGGAATGTGCGATATGCTTGAGGCACAGAACTGTGTTTATACGCACATAATGCGTGGTATGAAAAACGGTGTACCTACTGTTGAAAAAACGCGTGTTGATTGTATAACAAGAACAGTTCAGCCGTACCGTGACTTTGATGCATATCTTGCCCTTGCAGAAAACAAAGACTTCAGATTTGTGGTTTCAAATACAACTGAATCAGGTATTGTTTTTGATAAAAACGATAAAATGGAAAACGCACCGAATGTTACATTCCCTGCAAAGCTGACATTGCTTCTTAAAAAGCGTTTTGACCTTGGACTTGACGGATTTATTTTCTTGCCGTGTGAACTTATAGATAAAAACGGGCAAAATCTCCTTAAATGTATTCTTGAGTACGTAAACCTGTGGAACCTCGGAGAAGATTTTACAAACTGGCTTAAAAATGAAAATCATTTCTGCAATACACTTGTTGACAGAATCAATACAGGTTACCCCAAGGACGAAAAAATCGACCTTGATTATGAAGATAAAATGCTCAACACAAGCGAACTGTTTCATTTGTGGGTTATTGAAGGACCTGAATTTCTCACAAAGGAATTCCCGTTTAATAAGGCAAATTTAAACATAATTGTAACAGACAACCTTGAAAGATATAGAACAAGAAAGGTTCGTATTCTTAACGGTGCTCATACAAGTATGATACCGTATGCACTGCTTGAGGGAGTTGAAACGGTTGGCGACTGTATGGAAAACAGTAAAATGAGCAGTTTTGTTAAGGCATGCGTTTACGATGAAATAATACCCACGCTTGATTTACCCAAGGAAGAATTGCTTGAATATGCAGATAATGTTTTTGAACGTTTCTGCAATCCTTACATAAAGCATATGTGTTTGTCAATCGCACTTAACTCTGTAAGTAAGTTTAAGGTAAGAGTTTTGCCGTCCATTACAGAGTATATAAAGCGTAAAGGAACAATGCCCGAAAACCTCATTTTATCCTTTGCAAAGCTCATAGAATTTTATAAGAACGGACAGCCCAATGACGATGTTAAGGTTATGGAGTTTATGAAAAACTCAAGCGTAGAACAGATTCTTGCAAACAAGGATTTGTGGGATGAAGATTTGTCCTATCTTGCTGAAAGTGTTAAGGAGAAAATGGCAAAATGATTATAAATAAGCTTGACAATGTCGAGGTTAATCTCGAAAACGGTCATAAGTACGCTCTTTGCGATATAAAAAGCGGGGAGAATGTAATAAAATACGGAAACCCGATAGGAAGAGCCGTACTTGATATAAAAAAGGGCGAGCACGTACATAGCCATAATATGAAAACCAATCTTTCGGGAAATATGGAGTATGAGTATAAGCCGGTTTTCACGCCAATCTCCTTAAAGGAAACAGACCTTACCTTTATGGGTTATGAGCGAGAAAACGGAAATGTTGGTATAAGAAACGATATCTGGATTATAAACACTGTTGGATGTGTCAATAAAATAGCAAAGCGTCTTTCCGAGCTTACAGGAGCTTTATGCTTTGAACATCCATTTGGTTGTTCACAGCTTGGCGATGACCAGATGACAACTCAGCTTATACTAAAAGGACTTGTAAACCATCCCAATGCGGGAGGAATCCTTGTTCTTGGACTTGGCTGTGAAAATAATAATATCGGAGTGTTTAAAGAGGTTCTCGGAGAGACAAATCCCGACAGAGTGCGTTTTCTCAATACTCAGGATTTTGATGATGAGATACAGGAAGGCGTAAGAATAATCGAAGAACTGAAAGAGTATGCATCAAAGTTTGAGAGAAAGCCTATTCCCATTTCAAAGCTCAAGCTTGGTCTCAAGTGCGGTGGAAGTGACGGATATAGCGGAATTACTGCAAATCCTCTTGTAGGCTCACTTTCCGATAAACTGATAAGCTATGGAGGAACGTGTATTCTTACAGAGGTGCCCGAAATGTTCGGGGCAGAGCATCTGCTTATGGGGCGTTGCGAAAATAAGGAATTGTTCGATAAAACCGTTGCTTTGATAAATAACTTCAAGGATTATTTTACAAGACATAATCAGGTTATTTATGAAAATCCCTCTCCCGGAAATAAGGCGGGTGGAATTACAACACTTGAGGAAAAATCACTCGGCTGTGTTCAGAAGGGCGGTTCAAGTCCTGTTGTAGATGTTCTTGATTACGGTGATACAGTAACTAAAAACGGACTTTCACTTCTCAATGGTCCCGGAAACGATATTGTGGCAATAACAAATCTTGCCGCAGCAGGCGTACATATAATTCTGTTTACAACAGGTAGAGGAACACCAATAGGCGGGCCTGTTCCGACAGTAAAGATAGCGACAAACAGAAGCATTGCGGAAAGAAAGAGCAACTGGATTGATTTTGATGCTTCGAAATTACTCGATGGAGTGAGTATGGAGGACCTGACAGAACAATTCTTGCAGACAATATGCGAAATTGCTTCCGGTAAGGAAACTAAGAACGAAATAAACAATTATAGAGAAATTTCAATATTCAAAGATGGAATTGTGCTTTAAGGAGGATGGAAAAATGGGTATAATAAACGATAATTTTATGTTTACAAGTAAAGTTGGAAAGGAGCTTTTTTTCGACTTTGCAAAGGATATGCCAATTATAGATTACCACTGTCATCTTGTTCCGGAAATGATAGCAAATGACTATAAGTTTAAGGACACATTTGATTTGTTTCTGGGTGGTGACCACTATAAGTGGCGTCAGATTCGTAGCTTTGGTGTAGATGAGCAGTACATAACAGGAAACGCAGACGGATACGAAAAATGGGTTCAGTTTGCAAAGACAATGCCTTATCTTATCGGAAACCCTCTCTATCACTGGACAGCTCTTGAGCTTAAGCGTTATTTTGATGTAGATGTGCCGCTGACTGAAAAGACAGCAAAGGAAATATGGGACATTTGTAATGAAAAGCTTAAAGGTGATGATTTTTCAGCAAAATCTCTTATAGCAAAATCAAATGTTGAGGTTATCTGTACAACGGACGATCCTGCAGATGATTTGAGACACCATAAAAAGCTGAAAGAAGATGGCTTTGCTACAAAAGTTCTCCCAACCTTCAGACCTGATAAAGCGGTAAATATTGATAAACAGTGGTTTGACGGATATATGAGCTCAAATAATATAAACAGTTATGATGAGCTTGTTAAATTCCTTAAGGCGAGAATAGCATACTTCCATGAAAATGGTTGTCGCCTTTCCGACCATGGACTTGATGTTGTTCCGTATGCCGTAGGTAATGCAAAGGAAATATTTGATAAAAAGCGTGACGGAAAAGAACTTACACAGACAGAAATAGATGCTTTCAAGACCGCTGTTATTAAGGAATGTGCTGCAGAATATGCACGCCTTGGCTGGACAATGCAGCTTCATATCGGAGCACTTAGAAATAATAATACAAAAATGCTTGAAAAGCTCGGTCCCGATACAGGCTTTGACAGTGTAAATGACTTCTGCTTTGCAGAAAAGCTCTCTGCCCTTATGAATAGCCTTGACAGTGAAGACGCTTTGCCTAAGACCATACTCTACGTACTCAATCCAAGAGATAATTATGTTGTCGGAACAATGCTCGGAAACTTCCAGAGAGGCCCTGCCAAGAGTAAGATTCAGTTTGGTTCGGGCTGGTGGTTCAATGACCATCGTGATGGAATGGAAGCACAAATGTGTGCACTTGCAAATCTTGGTGTTTTGGGTAAATTCGTAGGTATGCTCACAGACTCAAGAAGCTTTGTTTCGTACCCAAGACACGAGTACTTCAGACGTATAATGTGTAATCTTATCGGTAAGTGGGTTGAAAACGGTGAATACCCGAATGATAAAGATGTTCTTGAAAAGATTGTCAAGGGAATAAGCTATGAGAATGCAAAGGAATACTTTAATTTTTAATAAAACTTTAGGAGAATAGAAAGATGAATACTATGGAAAATTTACTTGAAGGTTTTGGCGTTGTTCCGGTTGTTGTGCTTAAGGACACAAAAGACGCTCTCCCCCTTGCAAAAGCTCTCTGTGACGGTGGACTTCCTTGCGCAGAGGTAACATTCAGAACAGATGCGGCAGAAGAGTCTATAAGACTTATGACAGAAAAGTACCCCGATATGCTTGTGGGTGCCGGAACTGTGCTGACAACAGAACAGGTTGACAGAGCGGTAAAGGCGGGTGCAAAATTCATCGTAAGCCCCGGATTTGACCCTGAAATCGTAGACTATTGTCTTGGTAAAAATATTCCTGTGTTCCCAGGTTGCATAACACCCTCCGAGGTTGCTCAGGCAGTCAAAAGAGGACTTAAGGTGATAAAATTCTTCCCGGCAGAGCAGGCAGGCGGAGTTGCAATGATAAAGGCAATGGGAGCACCTTACGGAATGGTTAAGTTTATGCCGACCGGCGGAATCAGTGCTAAAAATCTTGCAGAGTATCTCTCTTGCTCGAATATCGTATGCTGCGGCGGAAGCTGGATGGTTAAGGATGACCTTATCACAGCAGGTAAGTTTGATGAAATTACTGCTATGACAAAGGAAGCAGTAGAGCTCGTTAAAACAATCAGAGGCTAAAAAATTAAAATTGAGAGGTAAACGAAAATGGAACTTAAATTAAGAGATAAAAGCCAGTGTAAATATGATGCCGTATCACTCGGAGAAGTAATGCTCCGTCTCGATCCCGGCGAAGGAAGAATCCGTACAGCAAGAAGCTTTCGTGCATGGGAGGGCGGCGGAGAATATAATGTTATCCGTGGTCTTCATAAATGCTTCCGTATGGATACTGCTGTAATTACAGCTTTTGCAGAAAATGAAGTCGGACTTCTTATGGCAGACTTTATCGAACAGGGTGGTGTTGACACTTCTCTTATAAAATGGATGAAGACAGACGGCATTGGCAGAATCTGCAGAAATGGTCTTAACTTTACCGAAAGAGGCTTTGGTATAAGAGGTGCGGTTGGTTGCTCAGACAGAGCTAACACTGCAATATCAAAGGCAACACCTGAGGATTTTGACTTTGAATATATCTTTGGAACACTCGGTGTTCGTTGGCTTCATACAGGAGGAATTTATGCAGCACTTTCCGAACAGTCCTGCCAGACAGTACTTGCTGCAGTAAAAACTGCAAAGAAGTATGGAACAATAGTATCTTATGACCTTAACTATCGTCCGTCAATGTGGAGTGCGATAGGTGGACTTGAAAAGGCACAGGAAGTCAATAAGGAAATTGCAAAGTACGTTGACGTCATGATAGGAAATGAAGAGGACTTTACAGCTTGCCTCGGACTTCAGGTTGAGGGTAATGACGAAAACTTAAAGGAACTCAACCTTGATGGATATAAGAAGATGATTGCAGAGGCTGCAAAGGCATATCCAAACTTCAAGGTAATAGCAACAACACTCAGAGAGGTTAAAACCGCAACAGTAAATGACTGGAGTGCTATTTGCTATGCAGACGGTGAGGTTTATAAGGCAAAGGACTATAAGGGACTTGAAATTATGGACCGTGTAGGTGGAGGAGACTCGTTTGCATCAGGTCTTGTGTATGGACTTATGACAACAAATGACCCTGAGCTTGCAGTAAATTATGGTGCAGCTCACGGAGCTTTGGCTATGACAACTCCCGGTGATACAACAATGGCAAGTAAAAAAGAAGTTGAAGCTATAATGGGCGGGGCAAGTGCGAGAGTACAAAGATAATTAAATAACGTGTTAAAAAGGACGAATCGGTTTTCTTAAATGAAAATTGATTCGCCTTTTTCTTTTCAGTTCAAAAAAGTAGCTATAAAAGTTTACGTAAAATTTTTTTCTACATATATATTTAATAAAGACAAATTGATATAATTAATTTGGATATTTATTTTGTGTTTTCCTTGACGTGATAACGAGTGAACGGAGAAGTAAAATGGACGCAGTAATTGAAAAAGAACAAGTAAGTACAGGCGGAAAAATTGTAGAAATAGGCATAGATATAGGCTCGACAACGGCAAAAATTGTGGTTGTTAGAGAGGGAACAGTTGTTTTTGAAAAATATGAGAGACACTTTTCCATGGTGCGTTCAAAAACTTTGGAGCTTGTTGTCAAAGCAAAGGAAGTGGTCGGTGATGCAAATGTAAAGGTCGCTATTTCCGGTTCTGCTGGTCTCGGACTTTCGCAATCCTCAGGCAGACCCTTTGTTCAGGAGGTGTTTGCAACGGCTGAAACCGTGCGGAAATATGAGCCTGATACAAGCGTTGTTATAGAGCTTGGAGGAGAGGACGCAAAGATAATATTCTTCAAGGGCGGACTTGACCAGAGAATGAACGGAACGTGTGCAGGAGGTACGGGAGCATTTATCGACCAGATGGCAACGCTGCTTGATGTTCTGCCCGACGAACTTGATGAACTGAGTCTTAAAAGTACAAAGCTTTATCCGATAGCTTCACGTTGCGGGGTGTTTGCAAAGACTGATGTTCAGCCGTTTCTAAATCTAGGTGCGAAAAAGGAAGATATTGCAGCAAGTATTTATCAGGCTGTTGTAAATCAGACAATAGCAGGTCTTGCACAGGGACGGAAAATAGATGGAAAGGTTATGTTTCTCGGCGGACCGCTTAGCTTTTGTTTGGGACTGAGAAAAAGATTTGTACAAACGCTTGCGATAAGTGAAGAAAATGCACTTTTTCCGGAATATGCAAAATATTCGGTTGCTCTTGGAGCGGCTATCTATGCGTCAAAATGTCCTGAGGTTTTTAACTATGAGTCACTTTGTACAGCAATAGAAAAAGCCTTACAAGCGTCGGTAATCTTGCAACGCAGGAGGCACTGTTTGAAAGTCAGCAGCAATATAAAGAGTTTCTTGACAGACACGCAAAAAGCAGTGTTGCGTTTGTCGATATTGGAAAGTATACAGGTAAAGCATACCTTGGAATAGATTGCGGAAGTACAACAACAAAGCTTGTACTTTTAAACGATAAAAATGAAATACTCTACTCGTATTATGATTCAAATAAGGGTAATCCCGTGGTTATAGTACGGGAGCAGCTTATGAAAATATATGACCTTTGCCTTAACAGGATACAAATAGTATCCTGTGCCGTTACGGGTTATGGCGAGGAGCTTATAAAAAATGCGTTTGGCGTCGACTTTGGAATTGTCGAGACAATGGCACACTTTGGTGCTGCAAAGTATTTCAATCCTGGTGTCGACTTTATACTAGATATAGGCGGTCAGGATATAAAGTGCTTTAAAGTACATAATAATTCTATAGACAGTATAATGCTCAATGAGGCTTGCTCGTCGGGCTGCGGCTCTCTCCTTGAAACCTTTGCAAAGTCGTTAGGCTTTGATGTGGATAAGTTCAGTAAACTCGGACTTTTTGCAAAGAATCCGGTGGTACTTGGAACAAGGTGTACTGTTTTTATGAATTCCTCTGTAAAGCAGGCACAGAAAGATGGTGCAGATATATCCGATATATCCGCAGGTCTGTCGATTAGCGTTGTGAAAAATGCAATTTATAAGGTTATTCGGGCTTCAAGTGCAAAAGAGCTTGGGAAAAAAATAGTAGTACAGGGCGGAACGTTTTATAACGATGCAGTTTTGAGAGCCTTTGAACTTGAGATAGGACATAATGTCGTCCGTCCGCAAATTTCGGGACTTATGGGTGCTTTTGGTGCGGCACTTTATGCAAAGAAAAACGTAAAAGAAAAAACTGGTCTTATAAGTAAAAATGAGCTTGAAAGCTTTACTCACACATCGAATTCCGTCACCTGCAAGGGTTGTACAAATAATTGTCAGCTTACCGTAAATACATTTTCGGGCGACAGAAAATTTGTATCGGGAAATAAGTGTGAAAAAGGACTTGGTATTGAAAATAATGCAGAGCTTGTAAATATATATGGGTATAAAAGACATAAACTCTTGTCTATGTGTAAGGGTACGGGAAAGCGGGAAACAATAGGACTTCCGCTGTCGCTTGGAATGTACGAGCTTTTGCCGCTGTGGAATGGTATATTCTCAAGCCTTGGCTTTGCAGTTAAAACCTCGGGAATGAGTAACAGAGAGCTTTATACCCTGGGACAGTACAGTATTCCGTCAGATACGGCTTGTTACCCTGCAAAACTAATGCACGGACATATAGAAAAACTTATAAACGATGGGGTGGATACTATTTTTTATCCGTCGTTGTCTTATAACGTGGATGAAGGCGCATCGGATAACCATTATAATTGCCCTGTCGTAGCGTACTATTCGGAGCTTCTGAATGGAAATATGGATTCGCTTAAAAGTAAGAAATTCTTGTATCCGTATCTTAATATCAATAATAAGCGTCAGTTTGCAAAAGGGCTTTATAAATGCCTTAAAGAAAATTTTGCAGGTATTACGTGCAGACAAGTTCAAACTGCAATTCAAAAGGGATATGAAGATTATAACGAGTATACGAACTCGGTAAAGGAAAAGACAGCTTTTGCAATTAAGTATGCAAGAGAAAACTCAAAGCGTATACTTGTGCTTGCAGGAAGACCTTATCATATTGATAAAGAAATATGTCACGGAATAGATAAGCTTGCAGGAACGATTGGATTTGTTGTAGTCAGCGAAGATGGTGTCTGGGAACTTGCAAAACAAAAGGCAAACCCAGCTGTTCTCAATCAGTGGACGTATCATGCAAGACTTTATAATGCGGCGAGATTTGCGTGTGAAAACGATGATGCACACCTTGTACAGCTTGTGTCATTCGGATGCGGTGTTGATGCCATCACCACGGATGCACTTGACAAAGTAGTTCTGGCTGTTGTCACCATAGAGGAAGCTGAACTGGGAGCGGAAACCGACGATCTTCATGTCTGCAAACTCACCCAGAACCTTGCCGTTGTAACGGTCAAA